>JAYRFD010001169.1:0-2805 GCA_041908565.1 Polyangia bacterium
CTCGGGCGATTCGCGCGACAGGTCGAGGGGTCCACCGCGGATGGCCCGGCGCTGCACCCGATCATCGCGGGCATCGACGGCCGGCGGGGTTGGCGTTGCAGGGCCAGGGCTGCCTTGCGCCCGCAGCGCTGCGGGGCCGCACAGCGAGACCAGCAAGCCACCGATGGAGGCCAGCTGGGCCGTGGTCACCTGCAGAGTGCGGCCAACCGCTTGCTGAAGGCGCTTTGGCGTCGTCTGTCCTGCCATGATTTCGCAACTTAGCAGCCGACTTTGCCGACGGACAAATTCTTTTTCAGCGAGCTTCTAGCTCGCGCAGCCACGAAAGCAGCACAGCGCAAGTGCGGCTTCGTGGCAGCTCGACAACCGACTCCGTTGCAGCCCCCCCAAGCGATGCCCCAAGTGGTGATCAATTCGCCTAAAGCCGCGGAACCTCTGAACAATTTTCCCGTCGGAGAGCACCCGCCACCACAGCAGTCGATCGCGGTACGATGACAACATGCCTATGAATCCATCCAGCTCTGTCGAACACGTGACGATGTTCTTTGGTGATCGTGGGAACCGACGGTCGCGGCGCCTGCTGTCTGCGCTGGCGGCGCTTTCCCTGCTGTGGGCCAGCGGCGCCTGCAGCCTGTTTGGTGGATCCAACAGCGGCCCTCCCCGTCAGAAGGGCGAGCCAACGTGGTCGGGCTGCGTCACTGGATCGTCGCTGGAAAAAGCACAGAACTGCGCCGAATACTGCGCGGGGCAGAACCTGGCTTGTCAGAACAACGGCTGCGGTCACATCCAGAACCTCAGCACGCGGTTTGGCGGCGCGACATATACGAACTCGATCTGCACCGGCAATCCCGTGCGTAGCTACCAGTGCAACGATCCCTTCCTGCAGGATGAAGCGGTGCGCTGCTGCTGTGTGGGCCTGTAGGCAGCCGCCCGCAGCCCAGCCCCACAACGAACCCGTGGGCGATGCCAGGCACCCCGGAGCCTCGGGTCGCCGATAAGTGAAACATGGCCCAACACGACCTCGCGAAAAAGGAAGACCACCAGCATCCGCTGCTTGTCCCCCCGGTGCCCGTCCGTCGGGCCGAGCCGGTGGATGCGCCAGCCCATCCTCTGTCGATCCTGCCGCCGACCAAGGCCGCACCGACGACGCCGGATCAGGCTCACGCAGGGGCCGCGGCCAGTGGCCTGGGAGAGCTAGCCAAGCCGGCGGACAGCAAGGCCGCTCCGCTGAAGCCAAGCGGCGCCGAGCCCACCCAGGACGATGCGCAGCAGCGCCAGGTCGTGACCGAGCAGATGGAAGCGATGAAGGCCGCCAAGCACATCGTGCGCCCCAATGACAAAGGGCCCGAGGTTGTGCTGCTGCAGCGTCAGTTACACCAGCTAGGCGTGCACATCAAAGAGACCGGCGTGATGGACAAGGACACGCAGGCCATCGTCAAGGCCATCCAGACCGGTGGTGGCCTGGGTGCTGATGGCATCGTGGGCCCCAAGACCATCGACGAGCTTCTGACTTTGGACAAGGCCCCGACCAAGCCGAAGGCTCCAGACGGGGACGACTCTAAGTCGGGCGATACCGCCGACCACATGCCCGATGATCCGAAGCTGGCCGCGGTGTATCTGTTCAACCGCATGCGCGCTGCCAACGCGACGGAGGAACTGACACCGCAGCAGCAGAAGGACATGGAACAGTTCATCAAGCGGTGGGATGCCAACAAAGCGCGGTACGAAAAAGTCGCCGAGACATCGGGCGTGCCGGCCAAGCTGATCGCGTCGCTGCACTGGCGCGAATCGACAGGCAGCTTCGGCACCTATCTGCATCAAGGCGATCCGCTGGGGAAAAAGGCGGTCAACGAACCGGCCAACATTCCGATTTTCAACGAGTGGGAACCGGCGGCAGAGCACGCGCTGGGCATGAAAAATGGCATCCGTGACGCGTACAAGATCGACGCCAACACGACGGACGAAGCGGCGCTGGCCAGCTATGCAGAACGCTACAACGGGCTTGGCTACTTCAACTACCGCGCGATGGCCAGCCCCTATGTCTTTTCAGGAACCGACCAGTACAAGAAGGGCAAGTACGTCGGAGACGGCGACTGGGATGGCAACCACAAGGACTCTCAGCTTGGGGTTGTGGCCATGATGCGCCGCATCGATCAGCACGAGCGCGAGATGGCAGCCAAGGCCGCCAAAGACAAGGCCAACGAAAACAAAGACCCGAATCAACACTTCGCCCAGTAAGCGCAAAAAAGCTGACGGCGACTGCCGCTTCAGCGTTCAATGAGCCTCATGCTGCGTTCTGTTCGTTCTTCCTCTTTGCTGCCGATTCGTCGACCGCTGATGTCATCTCTGCGTGGCGGGCTGCTGGCCGCGCTGCTTTTGGGATCGTTCGATCCGCTTTTGGCCAGCGCGCAAAATCCGTACTTGGCGGCCAAGGATGACAAGGCTGCGGTCGCCACTTTTCGCGGCAGCGAATGGGGGGATGAAGTCGGTGCCAAAGAGCGTCCGCTTTCCGCGCGCGTCACGACCACGCGCGTGGCGGCGTTGCCGTTTGCCGAGGTCTATCGGATCGACTTTTCCGACGTGAAATCAGACACCGGAGCCACGCGGCAGATCGCGACGCGGCACTTCGTGGTGACCGATGGCGAGATCGCCCTTCTGCAAGACGAAGACATCGATGCGGCTGTGGCGCGGATCAAAGCGCAGGCCAAAGCCCCGACGCTGGCCACGCCGGACTTGCGAGCGATCAACAAGGGCTCGCGCAAGCTGACCAAAGACGCGACCAGCAGCAGCAACATCGCGGTGCAGGGC
>JAYRFD010001170.1:0-1977 GCA_041908565.1 Polyangia bacterium
CTGTTCGAAAAAGTGCGCGTCATCCAGCAAGTGGCCGAAGCGCTGCACACCGCGCACAAGCAGGGCCTGATTCACCGGGTACCCTTGCTGCATCAAAAACCGTCGAGATATCGCGATCTTAAATGGGGCGTGAAAACGCTGGGGAAACTGAGAGAAAATGGGGACTTAGGGCTTGTTCTCGACGGAAGCGAGCAAGGCCGCGCGTTCATCGGGGCTCATCGCGCGCAGGAGCTTTAGCAGCACTTCCGGGCTGGGTTCGGCGGTCTGGCTAGGGGCTTCGCAGGGCTGCATCAGCAAGGTGGCCACGCTGCGCGCTTGCGCGTCACGCTCGCTGCCGGGCGCGATGTAGTGACGGCGTGTGATCTCGGTGCTGCCGTGGCCCAGAACGGCGGCGACGTGCTCGGCGCTGGCGCCGTCTTGCACGGCGAAGGTGGCGTGCATGCCGCGCAGCGAGTGCGGGCAGACGTGCGGCAACCCCAAGCGCTTGCACGTGCGCGTCAGGTAGTCCCAAAGGTAGTCATTCGCCAGTGCGCGGCCGTCACCAAACAGCCACGCATCCGGGGCGCGGCCGGACTTCTGGCGCATCAGCAGGGCCTGCAAGTTGGGAAGCGTGATCTTCAGGGTGCGCGTCGCATTCGCCGTCTTGCCGCCTTCCATCGCGACGCACAGGCGCGTGCCGTTGCCGTCGATGTCGCGAGCCCGCAGCTTGAGCACTTCGCCCGATCGCAGGCCATGCAGGATCTGCAACGACAGGCCCAGCGCGCGATCGTTTCCCTGCTGCGCTTCCTGCAGTAGATGCGCCAGCATGACGCGCGCTTCATCGACGCGAAGCTGAGGCTTGCCGCGATTGGGTTTGCCGACGGGCTTTACCTTGGCGAAGGGGTTCTCTGTCAGGTAGCCACGCTCGACACACCACGCAAAGAACCCACGGACAAAGCGCAGATGGGCGCGATGGCTCGCCGCCGCAAGCGAGTCTGTCATCGCGTCGTAGATGGATTGCGCTTGCTTCGGCGTGACGCTGCATAGGCTGGCGTCGAGAGGCAGATTGCGGTGCAGGCGATTGCGCCAGACCTGAACGGATATCGCGCGCAGCCCTTGCTTGCGCTTCATCGCCAAGAACTCATCGATCGCAAGACCGATCGGCCGCGTGGCCTCGCTGGACAGCGACGCGCGCAAGGTCTCGACGACGGCTTGCGCCTCTTCGCGGGTGGCGAAGCACTTGGACACGCGCCGATCGCCCTGGTCGTAGATCACGCGCCACTTGTCGCGATTCGGATACGGCCCAAACACCGCAGCGACTTTTACCGCCATGATCGTCGAGAGAGGGAATTTGGGTCAGCCCCGGTCGAGGATGTAGCTCGTGTAGCCGGGCCACGCCACGTGATCGGTGACGTCGCGCGCTTGGCAGTCCTTGCGCAAGGAGTTGCAGATGACTGCCTTGCACTGGGGATGTTTGCGGCAGAGCTCTAGCGCCGATTCCTTCGGAAATGTGCACTGGCCCGGCACGCTGTTCACATCGCAGCCGGGGCCGCTTGCCAAGCAGCCGTTCGGACCACAGTTGATTGCCTGGTCGACCAGGGGATTGGTGAGCAGGGTGCTGTTCATGCCGCGCCACGGACTACGTTCCAGCGTGTCGCGCGCCTGACAGTCGCTGCGGGTCTGGTTGCAGCTGACGGCAACGCACTTTGGATGCTGACTGCACAAGGCGACGGCCTGCTTCTTGGGAAAGCTGCACTGGCCCGGGACGGCGCTGGTGTCGCAGCCTGGTCCGCTCGAGATGCAGCCGCCCGGGCCGCAGTTTATGGCCTGGTCTTGGAACGGTCCGGCGGGGATGTCCTTTCGCACGATGATGCCCGCCATTCCGGACCACGATCCCATGTGCGTCTGGTCGCGCGCGAAGCACCAGCCCATCGACTTGTTGCAATTGAGCGCCGTGCACTGCGGGTGAGCGCGGCACATCTCGACGGCGTTCGAAGC
>JAYRFD010001171.1:0-2984 GCA_041908565.1 Polyangia bacterium
GGGCCACGACGTCCACGTCCTCTGCAACACGCCAGGCCCCAGCACGTACGACGACGGCGTGACCCTGCATCGCCTGGGACTGCCACGCCTGCCCTTTCTGCAGACCATTCGCGATCCGTCGGCCGCTGCCGCCCTGCGTCGCCTGTTTGAACGCGAGGCCTACGACATCGTCCACGTGCAGGCCGCGTTCCTGCCAATGACGCACGTCGCGACGTATCAAGCGCGCCAGCTAGGCATTCCCTGCCTGTTTACCGAGTGTTCCTGGCTGGGGGCCGGCTGGCTGCGTTTCTTCGAAGCGCTGCACCGCGTATCCGACTGGGGCAACTGGCCGACGCTTTTGTCGGGCGTCAGTGGCTGTGTGGCCGATCAGCTAGCGCGAATCACCGGACGCAAGGATGTCTTTGTGCTGCACAACGGCGTCCACGTCGAGGAATGGCGCACGCAGCCGCGGCCTCCGCAGCGACCGCGCGTGGTCAGCGTGATGCGCTTTACCAACCGCAAGCGACCGTTCGACGTCGTGCGCGCGATTCCCCTGGTTCACGCGCAGCTACCCGAGCCCCTACGCCCGCGCTTCACGCTGGTCGGCGACGGACCAGCCCGCGGCAAGGTCGAACGCGAGGCCGCGCGTCTGGGCGTGACCGGACACCTTGAGCTACCGGGCTTTCTGGATCGCAGCGAGATCCGCAAGGTGCTGGAAGAATCG
Organism: Polyangia bacterium; assembly: GCA_041908565.1. Taxonomy (GTDB): domain Bacteria; phylum Myxococcota_A; class Polyangia; order Palsa-1104; family JAEUJZ01; genus JAEUJZ01. The sequence goes on from JAYRFD010001171.1 coordinate 704, forward strand.
ACGCTGTTCGTGCTGCCGACCGAGCGCGAAGCGATGAGCATCGTCTGCGTCGAAGCGCTGTCCGCCGGCCTGCCCGTCGTCGCGATGAATAAGGGCGGCGTCGCCGATGTCGTAGCCCACGGAACCGAGGGTTTCCTGGCCGACAGCCACCGCGAGTTCGCCGATTACATCGTGCGTCTGATCGCCGACCCGACGCTGCGACAGCGGATGGCGATGCAAGCGACGACGCGCGTGGGGCGCTTCAGCTGGGAACGCATCATCGAACGGCAGCTGAACGTCTATGACTTGGCGATTGCGCGTGAGGCCAAACAGCTTGAGCCTTCTCTCGACCGCTTCGGTCTGCGGGCCGCGGCCAAAGGGTCGCTATGATTCCCGCAGCCACCGTCGGCGATCACCGACACTCGCCTTCCCTACCGCGCGCGGCTTGCAAGGGCCCGCGCTGGGTTCATGGGACGCATCCCGGCACGGCAGACACCGCGCGGCGTTCACGTCGCCCATCCGCCCCCGCCAGGACGTCCGTACAGGAGACGCACCATGTTCGGCTTACCTAATATCGAGCAGTACTTCTATTCCTTCGCAAGCGGCAGCGTGCACGTGCAAGACCTGGAAAAAGAGCTGCGGGATCTGCGCAGCTTCTTGTCCGCCCACGGCGTCAGCGCTCGCACTGCCGTCGACGTCGGCTGCGGCGATGGGCACGTCACGGCCAAGCTGCGCGATCTGCTGGGCATGGATGCCATCTCGGGCTTTGAGATCAACCCGCGCCTGGTCGAAAAAGCCCGACGACGCGGCCTGCCGATCGTGCTGGCCGATGTGCTGTCGATGACGGTGACCGGCAACTTCGACATGGCCGTCACCTATGGCGCGATGCACCACTTTCCCGTCGCAGAAAAGCTGATCTCGGCGCTGCATCGGCTCAGCCGGCGCTATGTGCTGGTGGTCGATAGCACGGTGCGCACCACGCTTCTGCACCGCTTCACCGGATCGCCCTGGTTCCCCTTCGAAGCATCGCCCTATCGCATCCGCACCGTCGACGAAATCGTCGCCGCGATGGAGGCATCGGGCTGCCGCGTGCTGGGCACCCACACCAACGAAAACGCCAACATCTGGCACGACCGATCGTTCATCTTGGGCGAACGACGCGACGCTGACACATCCGGTTGTCCCGTCGATCCCGTCATCCAAGGATCGGTCTAGCGGCGCGGAGAGACTGCCATGCAGGTCCTTATCACCGTCGATATGGAACAGGACTGTCCGCCGTACTTGAGCACCTTTGGTGGCGTCATGGACGGCACACCGCGCGTGCTTGCGCTGCTGCGGCAGCTTGGCATCCGCGCGACGTTTTTTACCACCGGCGACGTGGCTCGCCGTTTTCCCGCCGTCGTGCGCAGCATCGTCGACGCCGGGCACGAACTTGGCTGTCACGGCGACAGTCACCGCCGCTTCAGCCAGATGTCGCGCGACGAAGCGGAAGCCGAGATCGCCGAGTCGTCCAAGACCCTGCGCGCCTTCGGCGATGTCGTGTCGTTCCGCGCCCCCAACCTGGACTTCCCCACGGAGTTTCTGCCGATCTTGGCGGCGCATGGCTATCGCTTTGATTCGTCGCTGGGCCGTCACAAGCCGGGATCGTTTTTTGTCGAGCCCAGCTTGACCCAGGGTCTGCAGCGCATCCCGGCGTCGGTGGCTCCGTCGTGGCTGCGCATTCCGGCGGCCCTGCGCAGCGCGATCCTGTCGCAGCTTCGCGGTCCCGCCGTCTTCTTCTTCCATCCCTGGGAATTCGTCGACGCGACCGAGTGGCCGATCCCCATCGACTGTCGCTTCCGCACCGGACAGCCGGCCCTGGATTCGCTGGCCGCCACCGTCGACTTTTTCCGCCAGCGCGGCGCCACCTTTGTCGCCATGCGCGAGCTTGGCCCCAACTGATGCGCCCACTCGTGTCCCACGCTCCCCAAAGCGGAGGCTCACTGTGACTCATCCTCGACGTGTTCACCGCCTGGCCTTGCTTTCCTATCGACTGCTGGTCGGCCTGCTGGTTCTGGGCGCCGCCCTGGTCGTCGGTCCCGAATCAGCGGCCCGCGCCCAGACCAAGCGCATGGTGCCGCTGGCGGTGTGGCCACAGGATCGCGTGCTGTCGCTGGCGCCGCTTCTGCGCACCACCGACATCGCGGTCCTGGAATCCAAGGCCGACGGTCATCTGCGTCAGCTATCGCTGTTCACCTTCGTCGCCGCGCCGCCCACCGTCGTGCGTGACGTCCTGTGGCGAGCCGACCAGTATCGTGAATAC
>JAYRFD010001172.1:0-6282 GCA_041908565.1 Polyangia bacterium
CGTCGGGCGCGAGCCGGTATCGCAGGGATACCTGGCAATGTCGCGACACATGGCAGGCCAGTTCGGTCTGCAGATCGAAGACGATGGCGACGGGATCCTGACCGTGCCGCCGGGCCAGCGCATCGTCCCCGGTGTCGCGTCCGGCGAAGCCGATGTCAGTTCGGCCTTTGCTGTGGTGGCGTTGGCGGCGGTCGCGGGTCACGCGCACATCCACAACTTTCCGCTGCACAGCCAACAGCCAGACGCCGCCTTCGTCGATCTGCTGCGCCGCATGGGCGTCGCGATCACGCTGGATGGCGAAGGGCTGCAGGTTTGTCGAGCGGAAGTTCCGCTGCGTCCGCTGTCTGCCGATGTGTCGGGCTGTCCCGACCTGGTGCCGGTCCTGGCTGTGCTGTGTGCCCTGGCGGACGGGCGGTCGCGACTGTTTGGCGCGCCGCATCTGCGGGGCAAAGAATCGGACCGCATCGCCACAAGTGCGTCCCTGCTTCGCACGCTGGGTCGCGCGGTCGAAGAAACCAACGATGGCCTTGTCATCGACGGGCGACCGTTCATTAAGACCGATGCTGTGACGCCGCTTCGCTTTGATGCGGGGCGCGATCACCGCTTGGTGATGGCAGCAGCCGTGGCCCGGCACGCCGGCTTTCCGGTCACGATCGAAAACCTGCACGCAGTCGACAAAAGCTTCCCCGAGTTCCTGGACATCGCCGGCCTTCGCTAAGCCGGACCAGCGACGGAAGCTTCTTTGTAAACGGACTGTCTGCTGGCGCGCTGTGACTTGCCGCGTGCGTGGCGGTTGGGCAGAAAAGTTCCCGACGATGGGGGCTGATTTTGCCTTGACGCAAAGGATTCAAAGCCTACAGTGCTTTCAAATTCTTCTGAAAGTTGCGAACCCATGGCGACTTCATCGACAGCTTCAGCGACGGCACAGAACGCAGCAGGCAAGCGCGATGATCTGCTGCAAGCGGTGCTTCTGCTGGCGGATGCGATCGGCGATGTAATCGAGCACTGGGGCTTTCGCAAGGTCCTGGGGCGCTTGTGGACCGTGCTGTATCTGTCTGAAGATCCGCTGCCCGCCACCGACTTGGCCGATCGACTGTCGCTGTCCAGCGGTGCCATCAGCATGGCCCTTACCGAGCTTCAGGAATGGGGCGTGGTCAAGCGCGTCTGGGTGCCTGGTGAACGTCGCGAGTTCTTCGTTGCAGAGACCGACTTCTGGAAGATGATCTCGAAGGTCGTAAGCGAGCGCGAACGATACTTGGTGTCGTCCGTGCGCGACCGCATTGCGCAGGCCAGCGCGATCTTGAAGCAGCTGCCCAGCAAGGAAGCCAAGGCCGCGCAGCGCCGCGCCAAGATCCTGCTTTCGATCGCGCAAACAGCTGAAGCCGCGATCGAGACGTTTCTGGCTTCTCGCCGTGCTGACTTTTCGGGCTTTGGCGCTCTGATCCAGCTTCCGCGCTCGGCATCTGCTTCGTCGGGAAACGAGCGAAAAAGTTAGACACTGACTCCACGCATGCCGCCGTCTGTTGGATCTGCTCGGTCCAGGCGGCGCGCAGCAGAAAAGGGATGCTTCGTGAATCCTCCGCTTGCACATGAACACAGCGTGCCGACCGGCACTGCCACGCGCATCGCTCCTGCGCCCAGCGTAGTACCCGTAGCGGCTTCGGTGCTGGGCGTGCTGTCGCAGGTCACGGCAGGGCAGGGCATTGATACCTTGTCCGCCAAGCTCGACGAGCTTCGCGCCTGGATCGGCAGCGACTTGGCTGAAGTGGAAACCCAGCTTCTGTCGCTGCTGGAAGACCGCACGCCCGCGCACCAGAGCGCGCAGCACTTGGTTCGTCTGGGCGGTAAGCGCCTGCGACCGCTGTGCGTTGCGCTGGCGGCTCGTGTGGGTGGTGAATTCAACGAACACGCGCGCGAGCTTGCGGTCGCGGTTGAGCTTGTACACAGCGCCACCCTGCTGCACGACGACGTGATCGACTTGGGGGATCGCCGACGGGGCGCCGCCACCGCGCGCTGCATCTATGGCAACGCGGCCAGCATCTATGCCGGCGACTTGCTGCTGGTCGATGCGCTGCGTCGCATTCAAGCGACGCGGATCAGCGGCCTTCTGGAAAAGAGCCTGAGCATCCTCAACGAGATGCTGGAAGCCGAAGCGCTGCAGCTTGCCAATCGCGGCAGCGTGCGCGGCACGGTCGGTGACTACTTCCGCGTGATCGAAGGCAAGACCGCCAGCTTGTTCCGCTGGGCCCTGTTCGCGGGCGGTCGCGCCGGCGGCGTGCCGATGGCCGGCTGCCACGAACTGGAAAGCTACGGCAACAGCCTGGGCCTGGCCTTCCAAATCGTCGACGATGTCCTGGATCTGACGGGCGATCCCGCGGTGGTCGGCAAGTCGCTGTTTGCTGATCTGCACGAGGGCAAGATGACCTATCCCTTGCTGCTGGCCATCCAGCGCGATGCCGGACTGGCCGAACAGATCGAAGCCGCGTGCAGTTCTGGCAGCGTCAACATGGACGAAGCGCTGGAAGCGCGAATCGGTCAGGTGCTGTGGCGATCCGACATCGTGCCCGACTGTCTGAAGCTGGCGCAGCGCTGCGCCGATGAAGCGGTGCAGGCGCTGTCGCGGCTGCCGATCTCGCGCGCCAAGAGTGCGCTTGAAGACGTCGCGCTAACCCTGGTTCGTCGCGCCAAGTAGGGGGTCTGTATGTTGGTTGCATTGACCGAGGATGCCGATCCCAAAGCCGTTCAGCAGGCGCTGATGGCGCGTGGTCTGTGGATCGCCGCGACGCTGCGCGATCTGAATGGCCGGCAAGTGACGTACCGCATCGCGCCCTACTCCGGGCACGTTGATCCGCAAGAACTTCAATCGATCGCCGGAGTGGCTTCGGTGCTGGTGCCGGCGCCGGAACACCCGCGCATGGATCGCCAAGGACCGCGGGTGGATGTCGGCGGCGTCGCCATTGGCGCGGGCCAGCCGGTGTTCATGTGTGGTCCCTGCAGCGTCGAGACCGAGTCACAGATCAGCGCCATCGCCGAGCGCGTGGCCGGGCAAGGTGTGCAGTTCTTGCGCGGCGGCGCGTACAAGCCGCGTAGCTCGCCCTATTCGTTTCAAGGTCATGGCGAGACTGCGTTGCACTGGCTGCGGCGAGCCGCCGATCGGCACGGCCTGCGCGTGGTGACAGAAGTTCTGTCCGAACAAGATGTCGAGCGCGTGGCCGAGATGACCGATCTGATGCAGGTAGGCTCGCGCAATATGCAGAACTTCGCGCTGCTTAAGCGAGTGGGCCAGACCGGTCGCCCTGTGCTGCTGAAACGATCGATGTCAGCGACGGTGGAGGAGTGGCTTCTGGCCGGCGAATACCTGCTTCTGCACGGGGCCAGCGGCGTCGTCCTGTGCGAGCGCGGCATTCGCAGCTTCGATGAACACACGCGCAACCTGCTGGACCTCGGCGCCGTGGCGCTGCTGTCGCAAGTACATCAGCTGCCCGTCATCGTCGATCCATCGCATGGAACCGGGCGCCGCGATCTGATCTTGCCGCTGGCGCGCGCAGCGCTGGCGGCCGGTGCGGCCGGCGTCATGATCGAAACCCATGACGACCCAGGCAAGGCACTCAGCGACGGTCCACAGGCCCTGACGGGCGACGATCTGCGCCAGGTCTTGGCCGCCCTGCAGGGCAGAAAGGCGGCGTGATGATGCCAGCGGAATCGGCCATGACGAATCCCGCGCGCGAAGGAAGCGGCGCGATGTTTGATGACATCGCGGCTCGCTATGACTTGCTGAACCGCATCATCTCGCTGGGCTTGGATCAAAGCTGGCGTCGCAAGACGGTTGCTGCGCTGGAAATTCAGCCCGGCCAGCGCGTCTTGGATCTGGCAACCGGGACCGCGGACTTGGCGGTTCGCGTGGCCCGCACCGTCGATTCCGTCCACGTGGTGGGCCTGGATCCATCGGGCAACATGCTGGCGGTCGGACACACCAAAGTCGATGCAGAAGGCCTGTCAGATCGCGTGGCCTTGGTGCGGGGTGATGCCCAACACCTGCCGTTTTCTGCTGGCAGCTTCGATCACGTGTGCATGGCCTTTGGCATTCGCAACGTCCCCGATCGCGCGCAGGCCCTGCGTGAAATGGCGCGCATTACGCGCCCCGGTGGTCGCATCGCGATCTTGGAACTGGCTGAGCCGCGCGACGGCGCGCTGTCGGGTCTGGCTCGCTTGCATGTACATCATGTGGTGCCGTGGCTGGGGGCTCTGCTGTCGGGATCGCGCGAGTATCGTTACCTGCAGCGATCGATCGCGGCGTTCCCGCCGGCTGCCGAGTTCTGCCAGACCATGGAACAAAGCGGCCTGCGCGTGCTGCGCTGCGAAGCGATGACCTTGGGCGTCGCCACGCTGTATGTCGCGACGCCTTGCGCGGACCCATCACCATCGGACGCGGCTGTGAGGTCCTGACATCGTGTGGTCGCTGCTTGAACGCGCGCGTCTTCGCGCAGCACAGGTCGCCGGGCAGACACGGTTTCATCTGTCTTCCGTGCTGTCCCCTGCGCTACCTGCAGACTCGGACGACCGTTCTGCGCGACGATCCGCGGCGACCGACGACCGCGATGAACCCCGCATCCCTGCGCTGGATTCCCGACTTCGCGCGCTGTTGCTGCAGACTGGCCTGTCGCCTTCGTTGGTCCTGTTGCCGCCAAGCGTCGACGGCGATCAGGGCGAGATCTGGGTTGGCTTTGGCCACGCCGTCTTGTTGCAGCCAGGCACCCAGGACGAACTGAACACGATCGCAGAACGCGGTCAGCAGATCCTGTCGAGCCTCGTGCAGCTACGCGACCGACCGGACAGCGGAGCGTCGTTTGATTCACCACCGCCACGTCTGTTTGGTGCGCTGCAGTTTGATGCGTTCGCGCGCGACGCCAACGCAGGTGACTCGCAAGGCGTTGCCATCGAAGGCCGCGATCCGTGGCGAGGCTTGCCGCAAGCTCAGTTCGTATTGCCGCGGTGGCTGGTATGTCTGCGCGACGATCGACACATCGTCCAGCTGGTTGCAACGGCGGATCAGCTGCTCTCGCCGCAAGAACTGCAAGACGAGCTACGGGCGATCGAGACGGCGATGCTGGCACCGAGCCGCGGGATCGAATCAGCGCTTGTGTCATCGTTTACATCAGCGGATCACGCGTCGGATCTTGGCGTCGTGGCGCCTTCTTCCGACGATGCAAAGCACTGGCGCAGCCTGGTCACGCGCGCGCTAGGGCACATCGCGGCTGGCGACTTGGCCAAGGTGGTGCTGGCACGATTTCAGTGCATCGATCGTCCGCTCGGCCAGGACATCGACTGGGTTTCCGCCGTTTGTCTGCTACGCCAGCAGTACCCCGCCTGTCTGCGCTTCGTTCTGCCGCTTGCGGGCTCGAATGGCGCCACTGCTCTGTTCATGGGCGCAACGCCCGAGCTTCTGGTCGAGCGTCGCGGACTGCATGTGCACTGCGATGCGCTGGCCGGATCGCGCCCTTGTTCTGCCGGCGGCGAGTCGGCGCAGAGTGTCGCAGAGAGCCTGCTTCGCGACGACAAAGAACGGCGCGAGCATGCCTTCGTTGTTCAGTCGATTCGCGATCGGCTAAAGCGGCACGGAGCCCAGAGCGAGCCATCGCAGCCGCAGGCTCGCATTTTGCGGAACGTCGTTCATCTGTGGACGCCTCTGGCCGGCACGCTGACGCAACCGGTTCACATCCTGTCGCTGCTGAGGGATCTGCATCCGACTCCAGCCGTCTGTGGTGTGCCGCAAGCGTCTGCCGCCGACTTCATCTTTCGGCACGAGGGCTGGTCGCGGGGCTACTACGCCGCGCCGATTGGCTGGTTCGATGCGCAGGGCGATGGGGCCTTCTACGTCGGCATCCGATCGGCCTTGCTTCGGGATGACCGCGCCTGGCTGTTCGCGGGTGCTGGCATCGTCGCCGGATCCGATCCGGATCACGAACTGCGCGAGACCGCCGCCAAGCTGCGACCGATGCTGTCGGCGCTGGCGTCTGAGCCCGTTTCGCAGCCAAGGATGTCGGCATGATCGATCATCCGAAGAGCGATCTGCACACGGCCTGGGCGCGCCTGTTCCTGGCGTCGCTGGCGTCATCGGGTGTGTGCGATGTGGTGATCAGCCCGGGATCTCGATCGACACCGCTTGCGTTGGCCGCTTCTGCGGAGCCTCGTCTGCGCTTGCACGTCCTGGTCGATGAGCGCAGCGCTGCCTTCTTTGCCTTGGGCCAAGCGCGCATCAGCGGTCGCCCATCTGTCTTGATC
>JAYRFD010001173.1:0-4955 GCA_041908565.1 Polyangia bacterium
CGCTGGACGAGGCTTCGCCGGCCCGACCGCAAGCCGCGGCATCCACGCAGCGTCCCGTCACTGAAGCGTCCATCGACGCGCAGGCATCCTCGCCGCTTTTGCCCCGCCCGCTGCCGGCTAAACAGCCGCAGTGGACCGTCGGATCGCTCAAGTCCAAGCGATAGCTTCAGTCGGCGAACGGGCCCACGCGCCAGCGGACGAACAGCCAGATCGCACCGGCCAACACAAGCAGCCACAAAAACAGGCTCAGCCAGTTTTCCGCCACGAAGACGGCCAAGCGCCGACGGGACGCTCGCCGACCGAGGGCACTGCCGGCGCCCCCCAAGGCGCGACGATCGATGCGAGCAGCGCGGCCCGTGGACTTCGCTTCATGCGGTGCCCCCGACAGAGAAGACCCATCCAGCAGCGCGTCCTCTGCCGGCGTGCGCTCGGCCGGTCGCGTGACGGCTTCCGGATCCGCATCGACATCTGATGCAACGTGCGCGCGCAGCGGCTCGCTGACTCGCAACGATCCCTTGGCTGCAGATCGCGACTTCCACGTCAGCGTCTCTTCTTCCGGCTCGCTTTCAGCATCGATCCCCGGATCGCTTGGGCGACCGAGCGTCGGCCAGGGGATCGTGATCAGCGATCCCGAAAGCTCATCGGCCGACAGCGGAAGGATCGGACTGGTATGGGCCGGTCCCGTGGTATCGCCCAGCTGCGAAAAAGGTGAAATCACAGCCGTTGCGGTGCGTTCCTCGACGGTGGCCCACTGCGCCGGATCGGGTCCGCAGAGCTCGCGCAGGTGTTCGGCAAGCTCTCCGCGATCCATCCACAGCGGGTGCCGACGACACAGATCCTGCAGGTCCATGTACAGGGCGCGCGCGTCGGCTGGGCGGCCGCTTTTCTGCAGCGACAGCGCACGCATCACCAGCGAGTCCAGATCCGGCGGCAAATCAGGGACAACCTGCGACGGGGGAACCACGGCTTCGGAATAGACCTCGGCGGCGCTCTGCCCAACCTGGCCCACGAACAAGCGGCGGTTGGTCAGAAGCTCGTACAGCACGGCGGCCAGGGAAAACAGATCGGCGCGCGCATCCAGCGCTTCACTGCGCGCTTGCTCCGGGGACATGTAGCCGATCTGGCCGCGGGCCAGCGGGCCTCTGCCGAAGGGCTCGGCCGCCTGCGCGATGCCGAAGTCGGACAGCTTCACCTCGCCATGGATCGACAGCAGGATGTTGTTCGGCGACACATCGCGATGCACCAGCTGCAGCGGACGACCATCCGGCAGACACAGGCGATGCGCGTGTTCGAGCGCGCTCAGAAGCTCGCGCGCGATGTACAGCGCGGCCGCCACGCTGAAGCGCCGTCCCCGTCGACGAATGCGACGAAAGATCAGGCGCAGATCACCACCGCGCACGTACTCCAGAACCAGATAGGGAACGCCGTCGATTTCCGTCAGATCCAAGCAGCGCACGATCGCTGGATGATCCAGGCGGGACAGGATTCGCGCTTCGCGCAGGAACAGCGCTCGGGCCTCGCTGCTGGCGCATAGCTCGGGACGCAGCCGCTTCAGCACGACGGGGCGATCGATGCCCGGCGCCGCCATGCGATTCCCCAAGAACAGCGCGGCCATGCCCCCCTGCGCCAAGTGCTCTCCCAGCGCATAGCGAGCCGACTCTGGCAGCAGAGCGGGCGTCACTGGGGGGGTTCGATCCAGCGCGGGTCCGACGGAAGACACGGCGGCAGCGTATTCGTCCCCTTCGGCAAAGGCAAGCATCCCGCGACAACCGCAGTCTGCAGCCCTCAAGCGAGGCCAAACCGCACGCTGCTACGCGAAGCGGGTGAAGCGATCCGCCCGTCGGCAGACAGGACACCGGTCGGGCACGAAGCAGGATCAGCGCGAAGCAGGCGCCGACATCCAGCTAGCGTGCGACGACGTACTCGCGCTTGATCAGGTTGATCAGGTGCTCGCCGGCTTCGTAGTCGCTGAGCTTGGACTTGTCGAGCACGGTCTGCGTCGTGCCACCGTTGAGCACGATCTGAAACACATCCAGCTCTGGATGCTTCAGCGCGGACAGCGGCACGGTCAGCGGACGCGGAATCTGCAGCGGGGCCTTGCGCGGCGGCAGGTCGGGCTCGATGCGACGGAACTCATCGAGCAGGCGCATGCCTTCCATCAGCAGCCCTTCGGTCGATTCGGTGATCTCTTCCAGGACCGTCTTGCTCTCGGATGAGTCGAGCTCGAAGGCGCCCTTTTCCCAGGTCAGGATGCGGTACGCCGCTTTCTGCGGGCTCAAGTCATACGCGTCGTCGATGGTCGCGAAGTAGATCTGGCCTTTGCGCAGATAAATCTCGCCGCTGCCCTGCGGCCCCTTCAGCGTCAGCACGCCGGTACGCTTCGAGGTTGAAAACAGCTGCAGCAAGTCGGGCAGCGGGATCTCTTCGATGTTGCCCGACATCGCGCGGTTGGTGACCTGCGTGCGCATCGCGGCTTGCTGGCCGCGCTTTTCCAGCTGATTGCGCGCTTCTGCTTCGCTGACCGTCGTCGCTGGATCGACGGTGACCAGCTTCATGATCGACGTGCCAATCAGGATGCGATCGCCTTCTTTGAGCCGCGCCTTCTTCACCTTTTCGCCGTTGACGAAGGTGCCGTTGGTCGAGCCCATGTCCATGATCGCGATCTCGTCTTCCGTCGTCTGAATCTTGGCGTGGCGACGGGAAACCATGTCCTCGATGAGGACCATGTCCAGCTCGCTGGAGCGGCCGATGACGATCTCGCGGCCTTTGACGAGGGGGAATTCCCCTCCCTGGTACTTGCCGGAGATGAACCGAAGCGCGTAGCTAGGAGTCGTCGAGGCCACCTGATTATTCTCCCCGAGGCGTAGTGCGAAGCTCGTTGACCACTATAAACATCTTCCTAGACCGAATAAAGACTTCCGAAACGCCCGCAGCAACTTGCCTTGGTCATGCTGCGCTGGCCCTACGGAGCCTTGCCCGAACCAGTCGACGCAGAACCTGCGTCTCCCGCCACCCGCACCACGATCTGCGCGCTTGCCACGTTGTCTGCTCCGTCGCTGACCCGCACCAAAAGCGTGTGCTGCCCGGCGGACAGGCGTGGCGGACGAACGCTGAATTCCTCGCTCAAGTCGTCCAGAACGCTGTCCCGAACCGCGATCGGGAATAGCTCTCCTCCGTCGACAGAAAGGCTGATCTCGGCAAGCGGCGATGTCGCGTCACTGGCGCGTCCAGACAGCATCCGCGTGGCGGCGTTCCAGGTCAGATCGCGGATCTCGGGACGGCGGTTGTCGATGGCAAACGGTGGGGTGATGTATTCGTGGGTAAGCGCCAGCTCCGGCGCGTTGCTGCGCTCATCGGACACGACGAGCTTTAGCTCATACAAGCCGTCGGGCACGCCTTCGGTGTTCCAGTCCAGATCGTTGCGGGTCAGTGCATCGCTTCCCCCAAGACGCAGCCAGCCCGCTTGGTCTTGGGGATCCACTTCGATCGCTGGGCCGGTCGCTGCGGGGCTTGGACTGGCACCGCTTTTGGCACTTGCCGGTCGCAGAAAGACGCGGAAGTTCAGCTCATCCTCGTCGGGGTTTTCTGTCTTCCAGCGGATCTTGACCACCGATGTACGCGGTCTCTGTGGGCTGCTGGGCCGAACGCCGCGTGCCACCCGACCGCTGCCGTCTTCGCCGATCGTGACTTCGGTGATGCGCGGTCGCTGGTTGATCGGCTGGTGAAAGAAGCTGAAGTCCGCGAGCACTGACTTTTCCGTCAGCGCAGCTTTGACCTGCAGATAGCGCGCGGCCGGCGACACGATGCGCCCAACCTGTTCGCCGGTGCTGGCCTGCGCCGCGACATCGGCCAATGGCTGCCAGGCCGTCCACGATGCGTCGGGCTTGGCCATGTTGCCGCTGCGCGTCTCGACCCGCACCCGCCCTTCTGCCAGATAACGCAGCCGCCCCCAGCGACTGGGAGCCGGCGCCGCAAACACCTTGCTCTGATAGCTGGCATCGGCCGGCGGCGTCTCTCGCAGCGCATAGAACGCACCCGCATTGCCCGTGCCTAAAAGCAACCCCCGAGGCTGACCTGCAGCAGTCGGAGCCACCGCAACGGTCAGTGCATCCGCCTCTTTCACTTCCAGAGCCTGAAAGATCGTGCGATCGGGCGCGATCCAGTACAGGCGGCCCCGCCCACCCGGATTCGACGCCGCAGCAAACACGTTGCCCTGATCATCGACGGTCAGCGCGTTGAAGAAGCCATCGACGATCGCGTGAAGCTGTTCGATGCGACCGCTGCTGTCGATGCGATACACAGCCCCTTTGCCCTTTTTTTCCATCGGGCTGGTGCTGGGTGGCGTACTGCCAGCCGGGGGCGCGGCCTTAACCCCAGGCACCGTGCCAGCCACCGCCGGCACGATCTTGGTTGGCGTCGATCGCGCTGCGATGTCGCCGCGCTGCATGTCGTTCACCGCGACATAAAGGACGCCTTGGTGCTGTGCAATCGCCCGCACTTCGTTGCCGGCAAAGTCATGGATCGCCTGCCCGCCACCTTGCGGATCGACGCGATACAGCACGGCATCGTCCGCAGTTCCAACGTATAGCGCCCCGTCGGTGCCGCGGTGCAAGGCCAGGAACTGACGCGCATCGCTTTCGAACAGCTTGCGAGCCCGCGTAAACGATCGCGCCGAGCCCGCTTCAGCGATCGGCAAGGCCGTCAGATCGCGATCTTCGATGGCCCACAGCCGCCCCGGAGCCGTCGCGACATAGGTCAGGCCGCGCTGCGCATCGCGCGCCAGCCCCCACACATGCTCGGCATCCAGCTGCGCGACCAGATCGACTTTTCCGTCGCTGCCCACGCGAAACAAGCGACCATCTTGAGCCGTCGATGCCAGCAGCGAACCATCCGCCATCGACACAAGCGCAGTCACCCAGGTCGCGGCCGGCAGCGTCGCCAGCTTGGCCACGCCA
>JAYRFD010001174.1:0-1852 GCA_041908565.1 Polyangia bacterium
CGACCATGCGAACGACCTCCAGCACATCGCCGATGGGCAGCGCCAGCCAGACCTCGGCACAGCGCACGATGAGCAGGGGGAGGCTGTTCAATGCAGGTGTCTCCGCACGGCCTCTTTCAGCAACATGCCGTCGATGGGCTTGGCCAAAAAGTCGGAACAGCCCAGCGCACGACAGCGGTCCTTCTTCGCGATGTCGCCTTCTGACGTGACAATGATCACGGGAATATGCCGGGTCAGCTGGTCATGCTTCAGCTGGCGAAGCGCATCGACTCCGTCGAGGATCGGCATGTTCAGGTCCAATAGGACCAGATCGGGTCGATGGGTGGTGGCAAGCTCGACGCCTTCGGCGCCGTTCTTTCCTTCGAGGTACTCGAAGTCGGCCCCCAAAATGGCGCGCTCTAGGATGCGCACCGTCGCGGTGTCATCCACCAAAAGAATCTTCTTGCGCGGTGCTGCCATAGACGTGCTCCTCGCGGGCCTTAGCTGCGCGCTTGTAGGTTGGCAATGCGGGCACACAGCGACTGAACATCCGCTGGGATGCTGCCGCCGCCTTGCTGGTGGGCCAGCAGCAGCGAAAGCGTCGCGCGGGCAGCCTGAACAATCAGATCCCCCGTGCTGCTGGGGATACTGCCTGCGACAGCCGGGCTGGCATCGCTGGGGCTTGCTCCCGTCGGGGCGGCTGGCGCGGCGGCTGGCGGTGCGGCAGGGGCTGCGGTCGCCGGTGCGGCGCCAAACAGCGCCAGGACTTCGCCGGCATGCTTGAAGACATCGACGCGCGGGAAGGTGTGCGAGATAAAGCCCTTGCTGTTGACGATGAACGTCGTGCGGGCCGCGGTATCGCCGCGCAGGGCTCCCCATTCTTGCAGGGTGCGCTGCGTCGGATCGGACACCACGTCGAAGTTCAGCTTGTTCTCGCGAGCAAACTGCGCGACATCGGCTTGCTTGCTGGACGTGATCGCGACGATCGCGATGTTGCGCGCGGTGAATTCCGCCATCAGATCGCGAAACCCGCTGGCTTCTCGCGTGCAGCCGGGAGCGCCAGCCTGCGGCAAGAAACAGACGACCACCGCGGCGTGCCGTGACGTCAAGCGGTCGAGGATAATGATCTGGTCTTCTTGATTGGACAGAGCAAAGTTGGGGCCGATATCACCGACATTTGGCATGTTGGATATCTTACAAAGATATCCTCGACCAAATCTACGGCTCTCTCTGTCGTGGGACTGTTATCGGGCTGCTGTGGGGCTGCTGTGGGGCGGGCACGGTCGGGGGAAGAGAGAATGCCCCTGTCCCGGGTGGGATGCAGCGGTCGGTCAGCGGATGCACCGACCGCTGCCGACTACTGCCGACTACTGCCGACTACTGCTTGATGTCCAGCGACAGGTCGTCGAGGAAGAAGCTGGTGGCCGTGTTGGTGTCTTCGGTCGCGCTGAAGTGGATGCGCACCGTCTTGCCCTTATAGGCCGAAAGGTCGAACGTCTTCTGGGTAAAGTCGCCCTCGTTCTTGTTGCTGTAGGTGGCCAGCGTGCCCAGGACCTTGCCGCTGGTGTCCTGCACCGTCACCGTCAGTTTGTCGTAGTCGACGGGATCGACCTCGCTGCTGGCGATGGCCAGCCAGAACGACAGCGACGCGCTGCATGCGGTCGCCGGGATGCTGACCTGCTGGTACATGGTGTCCGTATGCGGCGATCCGTAGCCGAGCAGCCAAGCGGTCCAGGCGCCGCTGTGGGCGTTGTCCGGGTTGCTGTTGTCGATGACGCCGGTGGACGCCGTCCAGCCCGAAGCCCCACTTTCAAAGCCGGGGTTAGTCAGAAGCTGTGAAGCGCTGGAACAGCTACCGCCCATGTTGTTGACG
>JAYRFD010001175.1:0-6170 GCA_041908565.1 Polyangia bacterium
GCGGAACGCTGAACGCCAACGCGGGTCTGACGGTTGCCAGCAGCCAAACCTTGACTGCCAACGGCACCGTCAGCCTGAATGCGGGTGCGACGGTCTCGGGCAGCGTGCTGAACGCCAATGCGGGCCTGACTGTCGCGACGGGCCAGACCTTGACCGCCAACGGCACCGTCAAGCTGACGGCTGGCGCCACCGTTTCGGGCAGCGCGCTGCAAGCGACCGCCGGTGCCAGCGTCACGGGATCTGGACTGACGGTTGGCAGCGCCACAGCAGCCCAGCCCCTTACAGTGTATGGTTCCTTGTCGGCTTCGTCCGGGGCGACCATCACGGGCGGCGGAGTCACGGTTGGCGCGGCGGGGGCTGGCCAGCCCCTTACGGTGTATGGGACCTTGAGTGCCGCAGGGGGAGCCAGCTTCAGCGGTGGCAGCGTCACGATCGGTAGCGCGACGACCACGCAACCACTGACCGTATATGGCCTGCTAACGGCATCCGCCGATGCAAAAGTCAGCGGCGCACTGACCGTCACAGGATCCAGCACGCTGAATTCGCTATCGACCAGCGGAAACGTCAGCGTCACGGGAACTCTGGACGCCACCGCGGCCGCCACCCTTGGCAACACGCTGACCGTCGCTGGTGCAACTGCTCTAAACAACGCGCTGTCGGTTACGGGCGCCGCATCCCTCAAAGGTGGGGCCACGGTCACGGGCGGATCGCTGACCGTCGGTTCCGCAGCAACCACGCAGCCACTTACGGTGTATGGACTTCTGACCGCAAGCTCGGACGCCAAAGTCAGCGGTGCACTGTCGGTCACGGGCACCAGCAGCCTAAGCACGCTCAGCACGTCGGGAGCCGCATCGCTTGGCAGCACATTGGGCGTCACGGGCGCCACCAGCCTGGGCAGTACGCTGGCGGTCACCGGCACCACGTCGCTTAGCAACACACTGACGGTCAGCGGGCAGGCCAACTTGCAAAGTCACATGGTCGTGTCCGGCGTCAGCTACCTGGGAAGCTCCGTCAATATCTACGGCACCGACGTATCCATCAACAACACCAGCCGGCGCAGCGGACGCAGCGGCGATACCCGGCGCGCGCTGGTGCATGACACCGCGGATCGACTGACCATCAACTATGGTGGCGACTACAGCAGCGGCGTGCGCATCAGCGGCCAGCTAGCCATGGATGGTCGCGTGTGGATGCGGCAGAACAACATCTATTTGTCGAGCGTCGCGGATCACAACCACGGCATCGGCCACTTCGGCTCCAACCGTCCCTTCGCAGGGGACAACGTCAATGGTCCCGTCATGTACGGCTACTTGGGCGGAGCCCTGGGCACCATGCAGTGTCCAGCGACGGCTGTCGAAGGCTCGCTGGTGCTGTCTGGCACCAACGGTCACGCAGTGCTTCCGGCCATGACCGATGACTTCTCATCGGGCATCACGCTGGAAGTCTGGGTGTACATGAGCAGCCTAAGCAACAGCTACGCCCGCTTCGTGGACTTTGGCAATGGCCCGGGCACAGACAACATCATCCTTTGCCAAAAAGGAACCAGCAGCACCCTGCGCTGCCACATCTATTACAACAGCACCTCATCTTTTTACTTCGAAGCCGACTCGGTCTTGTCCACGGGGGCCTGGATGCACCTGGCGGCGACAGTGGACGCATCGGGCAACGTCAAGCTGTACAAGAATGGGTCGGCGCTGACGACGACCACCACCGGCACGGTCACGCTGACCGGCAGCACCAAGCGCAACTACTGCTACCTGGGCCGCAGCAACTGGACCAACGATGGATACCTGAACGGAAAGCTGGCCCACGTGCGCGTGTGGACGCGTGCGCTCAGCTCGGACGAGATCTCGGATCGCTACGACGACACGCGAGCCGTCAGCACCAGCAACCTAGCCGGCTGGTGGCCGCTGGATGACGCCGATGGCACCAGCGTGCGCGATGCATCGGGCAACAGTCGCACCGGCACCCTGTCCAGCGCCAACGCCACCTTCGAGTCCTATCAAAGCGCCGCGCTGACCTGGAGCAACAGCAAGAACGTCTCTGTCGGCAACAACCTGACGGTGGGCGGCACGCTGACCGGCAACGGAACCATCAAAGGCACCAACATCCGCAGCACCGTGACCAAGACGGATGCCATCAGCACTACGTCGACCTCGGCCACAGATATGTCTGGCATGTCGATCACGGCGACGTTCGCGGCGGGCCCAGTCTTGATCCTGGCCAGCCTGGGCGCGGTGTCCATCGATACGGTCAACTCACGCGCGGTCTTCCTGCTGGTGGTGGATGGCACCACGGTGCTGACCAGCATGAATGAGTATCCCAACAACGCCTATCAACGGCGCGACGTGACCATGCACGCCATCACTACCGTGACCGCTGGGTCGCACACGATCAAAGTGCAGTGGTATCGCGACTCGACGGCCAGCGGAACAACGCTGTACTGCGGACTGAACAACGCGGCGGGCAACACCACTCGCACACTGTCTGTTATCGAGCTGTAGCCCCCAGCTTGTGTCCGTGCAGGAGGGGAAAGGCGGAAGACCATGGACTACGCTGCGCTGCGCCGCGAAGGAATCCAGCTGCTTGAGCGTCTGGCCGGCGATGAATGGACCGACTTCAACGCGCACGATCCCGGCATCACGCTGCTTGAACAGCTTTGCTATGTGCTGTCCGACCTGGCGTATCGCGCCGGTCATCCGATTCCAGATCTGCTGGCCGAAGGGGGCGCAGCGCCGGACAGAAGTCTGCATCCACCGTCCGAAATTCTAAGCACGGATCCGGTTACGCTGGATGACATCCGACGTCTGGTTCTGGATCATGAAGGCGTGCGCAACGCATGGGTCGAGCCGGTCGAAGGCGACTCGCCTGCCTTGTTCTTCGTGCCGTCTCGCAACGAGCTGCAGCTGCAGAGCAGCGACTTTGCGGCGCAGCCGGTTCATCTGCGCGGCCTTTATCGCGTCTTGATCGATCCATCGGGTGATGTGGATGCGCCTCGGCTGCGGGCTCGCATCGCAGAGTGCCTGTTCGCTCATCGCGGGCTGGGTCACGACTTCGCAGAGGTGACGGTCCTGCAGACCCAGCCAGTCCGCGTCGATGTCACGCTTGAGGTCAGTCCCGTCGACGATCCGCAGAGCCTGGTCAGCGAAGTACGCCGTCGCTTGGCCGATTCGCTGTCACCCGCAGTGCCGTTTTCAAGCCGCCAAGAACAGCGTGATGCCGGCCGCCCAGTTGATCAGATCGATGAAGGGCCAGCGCTGACCCACGGTGTCCTGCCCGCCGAGACCCTGGCCCGCGCGCAGCGGCGCAAGTCCCTGTACAGCAGCGACCTGATGCACACGCTGATGAACATTCCTGCCGTACGCGCAGTCAGCCGCATCCGCATGTCCAAAGGCGGCACGTGGGAAGAGTGGTCGCTTCCCGTCGATGCCGACAAGATTCCCAAACTGGATGCCGCGGGATCAAAGCTCACCCTGCGGCGGGCGGGTCAGGTGATCCTGCGATCTTCGCTGCTGGGACCTGACAGCGTCACGATCAGCACGGCGCCAACCCAGCGTTCACGCGACGCGCAGAGCACACCTCCAGCCGCGCGTTCCCGCAGCGTTGGGAAGTACACTTCTTTGCAGACGCATCTGCCCCCCCTGTACGGCATCGGCACTGCAGGTCTGCCACAGTCCGCAAGCCTGTACCAACGCGCCAAGGCCAATCAGCTGCGTGCCTATCTGCTGATCTTTGATCAGCTGTGCGCGAACTCGTTTGCGCAGCTTGCGCATATCGGCGATCTGTTCGCGCATGGCGGTGGCTCGCAGACCTATTTCACGCAGGCCGTCGAAGACGCGGACTTGGGACTCAGCAGCGTCCGCCCGCTGACCGATGCACACCGCGCGCGCCTGCAGCAGATGACAGAGCCCGTCGACAGCGACCCGGCGTGGGGACGACGACATCGCTTCCTAAATCACCTGCTGGCCCGCTTTGCCGAGCCCATCGCCGATCAGCCGCTGAGCGTACCCCTTTCCGATCGAGCGCGCGTGAAGCAAGAGCTGCTGCAGACGTATCCGCTGCTAAGTCGCACGCGCGGCACCGGAGAAGATCTGCTGCAGTTGGAGCAGCCGCAGCCCGCGGGCCTGGTGCGACGCCTTCAGCTGGATCTGGGCTTCAACAAACAGCAGGGAGAAGAGCTTGTGCTGCTTGAGCACATTCACCTGCGCCCGATCCGCGAAGACCTGGCTCTTGATGACCAAGGTCTGCCGCGCATGCAGGACCGTCCACTTTTGTCCGCACTGCAGTTCCCCGATCCGTACTCGCTGCAGGTGTCGTTCATCCTGCCGCAAGATTCCGGTCGCTTCCGGAATGAAGCGTTCCGACAGTTCATCGAAGATCAGCTGCGCCAACGACTGCCAGCCCAGTTGGTGCCCTATGTACACTGGCTGGACGCAACGGCGTGGACGCAGTTTCAGGCGGCATACCAAGACTGGCGGCGTGCCCTGCGCAGCAACCTGGCCCGCGGACACAACATCCTAATCGCGAATCTGGACGCACACCCCGAAGGCTCACGTGCTCTGGTCCTGCGCGGCGCACGCGATCGTCTGATCGATCTCTTGCAGATCGCAGAGACACAACCCCTGGCCGATACTGAGTTCACCGCGCAGAGCTTGACCGTGGGCTACAACATGGCCCCCAGCTTCTTTCTGGATCCCGCTCAAAAGGGTGTTCGCTATGAGCTTTTTGACGAACACGGCGCCATCGTTCCCAGCATATCCGTCGACGGAACTGGCGAACGCATGAGCGTTGTTGGGCCCAGCATCCAGCTGGATCACACATACCGCGTGCGGGCCACCAAGATCGATCATCCACAGCGTTCGACCTTCCTGTTTCAGCGCATCGCCATCAAGATCGGGCTCAACACCGATCTGCCGATGTGGATGCCCAGTGTACCGGCCAGCGCTCCGCTTGTGGATTACGGCCGCCAGGTTGAAGTGAGGGTCGCGCAGACCCAAGCCGGCGCGCGCTATTCGCTGCTGGACGCTGCGGATCGCGTCGTCAGCGTGAGTTCCGCCATGGGTAACGGAGGCGAGATCACGCTGACCACCGTGCCGATGCATGAAGACACCGTACTGCGCGTCCATGCCATGCGCGACACCGACCTGCCCGACGGAATTCCTGTCCTGACGGCCATCATGGACACGCAGCTTCCGCTGGCTGTGCGGGCCAATCCGAGTCTTGCTGTGTCGGTAGTGGACACCGCGATCCACGATCACAGCAGCGATGTCACGATCCTGATTCACGGAAGCCAGCGCAGCGTGCATTACACCGCCTACGCCTGCTGGCTGCACGATTCCGAATTCCCACGCCAGCCGCCCAGCGATGCAGATGTGCTGACGGTAAGCGTTCCGAACGCATCGCCCGTGTACGTCCTTTCGCCGCCCTGCCCCGCCACGTGGCAGAGCCCCGCCAATGTCGTGCAGCAAGTGCAAGCCGATGGGACCGATGGGGATCTGCTGCTGACCTTCCCGAACGTACAAACCGACTCTGTCGTGGTCGTTCAGGCCTCGAAGTCACACGCGGCCGGCAGCCACTTCAGCTCGACCCTGCAGGTCACGCAGCCGACCGTCATCTTGGTCCGCCCATCCGCGGTGCCGACGCTGCAGGCCACCCTGACCAGCGCCGCCGACGGAGCCAGTGGATCGCTGTCGGTGTCTGGTGGCGAGCCCGGCGTGTTCTACTTCTTCCGCCTGCAGGAATCCTCCGCTGTGCTGGGCTTGCCTGCTTACTTCCACAAGCGCGATGACCACGATGCATCCGCGCTGCGCAATCGCGGTCTGGGACAGGCCTGGCTTGAGACCGATCTGGTGGTCGCCCGCGATGCCAGCACAACGACCAGCACAACCGACGTAGGGCAGCAGCCCCCGGGCGATCCCTGCGTCGATATCCAGCCGCTGCCGACCGGTGGCCAGGTCTTTGTGATGGCCCAAAAGGCACGCACTGGTATCCCGTGGCGCAGCGGACGCATGCTGTCCCTGACCGCCCCCTAAATCCAGAGTCTCCTTTGCTGGATCCGCGACATCGCATCCGTCGATTGGTGCTGGAAGTCCAGCTGGATGATCCCCGCCTGGCGTGGCAGGTGCAGGGTCAGATCAGCCACATCCAGGCGCGTTGCATTGAACCATTGA
>JAYRFD010001176.1:0-2359 GCA_041908565.1 Polyangia bacterium
GTCAGCGCGGACGACAAGGGAAAATTCTCCCCTAGCGCTCAAACTCTATGATGTGTTCCGAGCAATATTTGCCCAAATCGGAGTATTTAAAAAACAGGCGCGCGCGCTTGCCCAGCCGATCGGCGATGCGCTCGACGCGATGCAGTTCATCGAAGCTGTCCAGGTGAATGGGCGAATCGCCGCGCACCGCTTTTTCGATCGCGTCATCGGGCTTGAACGGCCCGTTGAAGTGGATGCGATCGCTGGGCACGCCGGTGTGCAGCGCCTTGTCGTATTCCATAGGCGACACCACTTCGGCCCACGATCCTTCGCGATGAAACACGCGACAGATGGCCTGCAGGTAGTTGGTCTTGTATGACCAAGCCAAGCGCACCTTGGCATAGCGTCGCGCAAAGGCCTGGCGCAGATCGTGATACCGCCCCACCAGCGATTGTTCGGAAAAAACGAACAATGGTGATCCATAGCGAGCGACCAGCTCGTCGACCGATACGCCATCAATATGGGTCAGGGGCTTGGGTGCCTGGGCGCGGCCAAACTTGTTCATCAGGCCCATCTGGTGGCGCAGAAGGGTCGGGCGTTCGTAGGCCGGCAGCGTGGTGGATCGCAGCTTCTTGGCAGTGGCAGGAGAGCTCATGATGACAGTCCTTCAGCCTGGGGGAATGCGACATGCGCAGCCGATGCGACGGGACGGCTGGACGTGGATCGCCGGCTTGTTCGCCGGGGCGTGGCAGCCTCGCGGCTCAGTTCGCCGTGCATCATCACGCGCTGGAAGTCTTCCAAGGTCGCGATCTGATCCAGCGAGATGCGGACGAACAGCTTGCCCAGCTCGTAATCGACGCGGGGCTTGACGCGCTTGCCGCAGGACAGGTCGACCAGCAGCGCCGGCAGGTTGATGCCGGCCGCAGCCGACAGATACACCCAGGCCGGGAAGCGCGGGTTGATCTCGATCAGGTGATACACGCCGCTGTGATCGCGGATCAGCTCAAGCTCGCACCCGCCGCGCCAGTGCGTCGATGCCATGAACGTACGCGTAAGATCCATCAGCGCCTGATCGCGAATGGTGACCCCCGCCCAGCCCTTGCCCTTGTCGGTGATCAGCAGCTTCTTCATTGCGACGGCGCCGACCAGACCGCCTTCGCCATCGCCCAGCGCCACGACGTTGACTTCGTCCCCGGGGACCGCGGTCTGAACGATGATCGGCAGGCCCCATTCGTGCGCGAACTTGTGAAATGCTGCGACGGCCGCATCGTGGTTCTTGGCCAGGGTCGCACCGTAAAAGACGCCTTTGACGAAGAACGGATAGGGCACGCGCAGGTGAACGCTGGCCAGCTCTGACAGCGACGTCAGCACCGCGGTGGCCGGCACGTTGATTCCCGATCGCGCGCCCAGGCTGGCAAGCTGCGCTTTGCTGCGTAGCTCAAGCTGTTCGCGCGAAGGCAGAACGGTCGCGATGCCCAGCTGGCGCAGGCGCGGCGCCGCTTCGATGAAAGCCGGCAGTTCTGAATCCAGCGTCGGGATGATCACATCCAAGCCGACGCGCGCATGCACATATTCGATGCGAGCCAGCAGCGGATCCAGACCCTGCGATGGATAGGGCAGCAGAAACACATCGGACATCAGGCCCTGCGCATAGATGCCCGGATCCAGCGCGTCATAGCCCAGCCCGATGCGTCGATCGCGCGGTCGTGCATCTTGCAGCGCGCGCAAGACGCCAACACCCGGCGCGGGGTTGTCGGTGGCGTTCAAGCCAGTGACCGCGATGTGCAACGGTCGCTTCGATGATCCAGCGCGACGCGTGATCATGATGCGGCCTCCATCACTTCAGCTGCCGAATCGCCGGTTGAAAGATCCTGCACGAAGGACGCTGGAACCAGCGCCTGCTGCACCAACAAGCGCAAGAAATCCCCGACATCGCTGTCCAGCTGAACGAGCGATCCAGCGACGGAAAATTCATCGCCCAGGCGGCCTACGATCTGCTGTCGATTCAGCCCTTCGCGCAGGCCGCGCAGCACCGCCAAGCCAGTGCCATTGGCCGTAAACGTCGCGCCTGTGTACGGGTCAAAGACAAAGCCTGACTCGCTTAAGGCCAGGTCTTTCAGTCGTGCAAGTGTGCTCATGTTGAAGGCTCCCATGGGGTGGGCATGCGCAGCCCAAGCGTCCAGCGCGCAGGCGCACCCGTGGCGTAAAGCGACGGCGCTGCCGACGCCGACGCTGTGTCATCAAGCCGCTTGGCGCGGTTCAGAACGGACGGGCCAGGCTTAGCGTCAAGTAGTGAGCCTGGCAGTCAAGCGCGGTGATGCTCGACGTGCTGAAGTCATAGACATCGCGCAGCAGTCGATCGAAGGAATAGTTCACAGAC
>JAYRFD010001177.1:0-6860 GCA_041908565.1 Polyangia bacterium
CCGACGCGCAGCACGCCGCGCCATTCCTTCAGGTGATTGCCCAGCCACGCGTAAAACGCAGCCTGCGGTTCTTCCAGCAGCGTCACGCGGCCCAGGCCCGCCGCCTGCGCAGCCCGCACCGTCAGATCGCGCGCGACCGCAGCAGGTTCGTCGAGCCGGTCTGCAAGAGATCGGCCTGCCCTTCGCCGCCGATCCTGGAATCACGCGCCACCTGGCCAAGTTCGTCGGCGATCATCGCCTGCCGTCAGCCGTGCTGTTCAATGGCGGCGTGATGAAGAGCCCTGTCCTGCGCAGCCGCATCGAACAGGTCGTCGGTTCGTGGTCTAGCCAAGATCGTCTGCGTTCGCTGGCGGGTGCGGACTATGACCGGGCCGTGGCCTTGGGCGCGGCGTACTACGGCATCGTGCGTCGCGGCCGCGGCATTCGCATTCGGGGCGGCACGGCCCGCGCGTACTACGTCGGCGTCGAAGCCGCGATGCCCGCTGTGCCCGGCATGGATCCCGAGCTGCATGCGCTATGCGTCGCCAAGCGAGGCATGGAAGAAGGCACCCACGCCGAGATCAAAGGCCGCGAGTTTGGCCTGCGCATCGGCGAGCCGGTGGTCTTCCGCTTCCTTAGTTCATCGACGCGCAAAGGCGACGAGGTCGGCGAGTTCATCGAAGAAGTCACGGCCGACACCGGCATCTCTGAGCTAGCCCCCGTCGAGACAACGCTGGCGGGCAGCGATGGCGAGACCGCCGGTGCGCTGGTCCCCGTGCACTTGTCGAGCAATCTAAGTGAAGTCGGCGTTCTGGAGCTGTGGGCGCTTTCTCGCGATGGCAAGCGGCGCTGGAAGCTGGAATACAACGTGCGAGAGCGACCCGCCGGCGTGCCCGGTGCGACGGCTGCCGACGACGAATCGCCATCCGCCGCAGAGCCGGAGCTGGACATCCAGAGCGGAGCCTAGCGCGTGGCTGCCCGATATCTTGTCGGCATCGATCTGGGAACCACCAACTCGGCGCTGGCGTACATCGACAGCAGCGAGCGTCCCAGAGTCCTGCACGACTTTCCGATGTCGCAGCTGGTGGGGCCCAGCGATGTGGCGGCCCGTCCGACGCTGCCTTCGCTGCATCACCACGTCGGAGAGCACGAGCTACCAGCCGGCGCGACGCGCTTGCCGTGGACTCCGGCTGGGGCACCGTCGCCGGACTTTGTAATTGGCGAGCTGGCCCGCACCCAGTCGCAGCTGGTTCCCGGCCGCGTCATCGCATCGGCCAAAAGCTGGCTGTGCCATCCGCGCGTCGATCGGCTGCAGGACATCCTGCCCTGGGGGGCGGCCGCCGATGTGCCACGCCTTTCCCCCGTCGAGGCGTCAGCCCGCTACCTGCGGCATATGCTGTCCGCGTTCTGTCACCAGCGCGGCTGTGATCTGTCGCAGCTAGACGTCGTCCTGACCGTCCCCGCTTCGTTCGACGAAGTCGCGCGCGAATTGACGGTGGAAGCGGCTCGTCGCGCTGGCTTGGATCTGGGTCAGCTGACGCTTCTGGAAGAACCACAGGCCGCCTTCTATCACTGGCTGGCCGAGCACGCGCGGCTGGGCGAAGAAGTCGAAGCCGGCGATCAGATCTTTGTCTGCGACATCGGTGGTGGCACCACCGACTTCACGCTGATCCATGTGCAGAAAAACGCCGAAGGCAAGAAGGGCGAACGACGCGTCGGGTTTACGCGCACGGCCGTCGGCGATCACATCTTGCTCGGCGGCGACAACATGGATCTGGCGCTGGCCCGTCGAGTCGAAGCCCAATTGCAGAGCGTGGGGGGCGGCAGCAGCAAGCTGGGCGCGCATGTCTTTAGTGGCCTGGTGCAGACGTGTCGGACCGCCAAAGAAAAGCTGCTCAGTGACAACCCGCCGGCCAGCTATCGCGTTCACGTCGCCGGACGCGGCAGTCGCTTGATCGGTGGTGGAGTGCAGGCCGATCTGCAGCGCCAGGAAGTCGAACAGGTGCTGCTGGATGGCTTCTTCCCGCGCGTCGGGGCCGATGCCGAGCCCGCTCGCAGCCGCGGTGGACTGACCGAGTTTGGTCTGCCGTACGCATCCGATCCGGGCGTCACTCGGTACATCGCGGCCTTTCTGCGTCAGCATCGCGCGGCGCCCAATCGCGTCCTGTTCAACGGCGGTGTGCTGTGCGCGCCCAGCATTCGCGAGCGCATCCTGGATGTGCTGACGACGATCACGGGTCGGCGCCCGCAGCTTTTGAGCAACCAGGCTCCCGACTTGGCGGTGGCGCGTGGCGCGGCGTATTACGCGCTGGCGCGAACCGGCGAAGGCCTGCGCATCACCGGTGGAGCAGCGCGCGCGTATTACATCGAAGTCGACAGCAGTGGGGATCCGGGCCCCGATCGACGACGCACCAGTTATGTGTGCCTGACGCCGCGCGGGCTGGAAGAAGGGGCTGAAGTCGACCTCAGCAGCCGTCCGTTCGAGCTTCTGACCAACCGTCCCGTGCGCTTTCGCCTGTTCGCTTCGGCCCAGCGCGAAGGCGATCGCCCCGGCGACGTGCTGAGCCTGGAATCCAGCGACGAGCTATCCGAGCTACCACCGCTTTACACCGTCTTGCGACACCCCAAGACCTCGCAGGAACGACCGCTGCGCGTGATGCTGGCGGCTCGCCTGACTGAGATCGGCACCCTCGATCTTTGGGTTGTATCGGGGGTTGTATCGGGGGTTGTATCGGGGGTCGTATCGGGTGCTGCTTCGGGGGCTGCTTCGACTGGGATTGCTGGCGCTGCGGTCGGCAGTGCAAGTGATCAGGGCCTTCATGGAAAGTCTGGGACCTTCTTGATTCCGGCGGTCGGCAAGGCGAGTGCCCGGGATGCGGCGTCGTTCGACGGCAGCGTGCCGGTTCGCTGGCGACTGCAGTTTGATCTGCGTGGCAGTGAAGCGGGAGCTCCGCGTGCGGCGACCAGCAGTGAAGGCCTGCCGGCAGTGCCCACCACGGGCCGCAGCAGCGACGGCAACGCCCAAGTCCAAGCCGATGCTGTCCCGGCCGAGCAAGCAGGACTTATCACCGCGGCAGCCGAACAGATTCGCGCCGTGTTTGCGGGCGACGCTCCGGCCGCTTCGCTGCCCAAGCAGCTGGTCGGCATTTTGGGACCTCGCGATGGCTGGTCGACCGCGATCCTGCGCGGCCTGTGGGAAGAACTGAAGAAGCACCGCGACGCGCGCAGCCGCAGCCCATCCCATGAAGCGCGCTGGCTGAACCTGGGTGGCTTCTGTCTGCGTCCGGGCTTCGGGTATCCGCTCGACGACTGGCGCGTCAAGGAAGCCTGGCGTGTCTTCAACGCCGGCCTGGCCCATGAACGCGACGAGACCTGCAAGCTGGAGTGGTGGATCCTGTGGCGCCGCATCGCCGGTGGCCTGTCGCGCACGCAGCAAGACGAGCTGTGGAAGCGGGTCGCTCCGCTGCTGTTGCCGCAGGCTCGCAAGCCCGACAAGAAGCCGCCCAGCCCGCAAGAGGCCGCCGAGATCTGGCGGGCCGTCGCAGCCTGCGAGCGCATCGAGTCCAAGAAGAAGGCCGAGCTTGGCGACATGCTGCTTTCGCTGATCGAAAAGCGCCGGACCGAAGCCGCGCTGTGGTCGCTGGGTCGCATCGGCGGTCGCATGCCGCTGTACGGCCCGATCGACAATGTCGTGGCGCCCGTTGTCGTCGGAAAGTGGCTGCAGCGCCTGATGGCCCTGCCGGTCGAAAAAGCTACAGACGGCAACAAGGCGGCCAGCGAAGAGGCGTATGCCCTGGCTCATGCCGTCGCTGAACTGGGCCGCATGACCGGCGACCGCGTGCGCGATCTGGCCGATCCGATGCTGCGTCAGCGCGTGTCCGAATGGCTGGCCCGGGTCGTGTCGGGCGACGAAGGGGCGCACTTGGCCCAGGTGGTCCGCGAAGTGGTACCGCGCGAGGAACGCGAAGAGCGCTTTGCCTTCGGCGATACCCTGCCCGCTGGACTGCGCCTGGTCAGTGAGGGAGAGAGCTAGGAAACGGGAAACGGGGCGGGGGGACGGGGGACGGGGCCTGACGTCGCTGCGAGCGATCCAGCCTTAGCCGTGATCGTCGACGTCAGTCTTGATGTTCGATGTCACCAGACCCAAAAGCTCGGAAGACAGCGCGACGATCTGGCGCGTCTCGTAGCCGTTCATCTTCAGCTCACGAAAGATCGACTTGGCCAGGATCTTGATGGCCTTGTCTCGTTCTCCATGCGATGCGTCCGTCATGACGGGGCGCTCCTTCAGTGCGGGTTTTTCGGGCGCTACGACGTCGCGCTCACGCTCGGTGCTCGATCGGGTTGACATAGGCTCAGCGAGCTTCACGGCAAAACCTTCTCTGCGGCTTAGCACAAGCTGCGCCATGCCAAACGGACCAGACGCCACAGTCTGTTCCCGCGTCATGGCGACTTGAAAATCCTACTCGCTCGCTCCGACAACGCGCATCGCGAAGCGCTCTCCGACGGAAAATTGTTGTCATCGACGTGGCCTGATATCCAGCCCCGTGCCATTGAACCCTTGATCGCGGGGCAGCGGCTGAACCACTCGTCCCGAGTCTGCGTAGTGCACTGCGCACACAGGCGCCCCATTTCCGGAGCACCCCAGACGCACTGCGAAAGGAGTTGCGCATCGAACAGGCCATGCCGCGCAACGCGAGCAGTCCCAGCGGTCGCCTTCGCTGTGCCGAGAGCGTCGCGGCCCGTGATATATCCTGCGCCGTGTCCGCGACTGTTGAGCTGTTTGTCCCTCTGTCCGACGTAATCGTGCCGCAGGCTGAGTCCAGCGATGTGCGTTTGCGCACGCCGCCCAAGTCCGCTGACGTGGCCGAGCATGTGCATCCACCGCGGGTGGCGCGGGGGGACTGGGATGACGCCCTGTCGCGGCTGGCGATCGAGCGGGCGCTGCAGATCCAAGGGGTGCCGCCATCGACCGCCATGCGTGGGCGGATCCGTCGCCGCGCGCTGGATGCCAGAAAGGGCTTCGCGATCGGCTATCGGCTCGAGGTGGATCTGTGGTCCGCCTCGGACGTCCCGCCGACGCCGTTGGCGCGCTTGCCGGCGCCCGCCCAGGCTCCGGCGCGGCGGCGTGTGGTCGTCGTCGGCAGCGGCCCCGCCGGAACCTTCGCGGCGCTGCGCTTGGCGCAGGCCGGTGTCGCCGTCGTGGTGCTGGAACAAGGAAAGCCCGTGCAGCCGCGTCGTCACGATCTGGCGGCGATTACTCGCGGCACCTTGGTCAGCGATTCCAACTACTGCTTTGGCGAAGGCGGAGCAGGCACGTACAGCGACGGCAAGCTGTACACGCGAAGCAAGGATCGGCTGGCCGTGTCGGACGTCTTGGCCACGCTGATCGATCACGGCGCCGACGAAAACATCGGTGTCGAATCGCGGCCGCACATCGGCAGCAACCGCCTGCCGCAGATCTTGGTCGCCATGCGACAGCACCTGCAGTCGCTGGGTGTGCAGTACGCCTTTGAAGAGCGCGTGCTGGACTTCTGTGTCGATGCCCGCGGCCGCGTGACCGGCGTGCGCTGCGCATCGGGACGGGAAGAGCCCGCCGACGCCGTGGTCCTGGCCGTCGGACACAGCGCGCGCGAGATCTATGCGCTGTGTCAGCAGCGCGGCATCGCGACGGTCGCCAAGCCCTTTGCGATTGGCGTGCGCGTCGAACATCCGCAGCCGCTGATCGATCGCCTGCAGTACGGTCGCGCTTTCGAACACCCCGCGCTGCCCGCCGCATTTTATCAGCTAGCGACGCAGGCGCAGGGCCGCGGTGTGTACAGCTTCTGCATGTGCCCAGGCGGCTGGGTGGTGCCCGCATCGACCGAGCCGGGCGGCCTGTGCACCAACGGCATGAGCCTCAAGCGGCGCGACTCTCCGCTGGCGAATGCGGCGCTGGTGGTCAGCGTTGAGCCCGCCGATGTTCGCGCCTGGTTCGCAGGTCGCGACGACCCGATGGCCGGGATCGACTTCCAGCGCGCGGTCGAGCACGCAGCTTTTGCGGCCGGGAGTGGCGGTTTTCTGGCACCAGCCCAGCGCGTCGTCGACTTCTTGGCCGGGCGCCCCAGCGATTCCGTTCTGCGCAGCACCTATCGTCCGGGCGTCGTACCGGGTGATGTCGGCGCGCTGCTGCCGTCATTTGTCGTCGCTGCACTGCGCCAAGGGCTTCGCCAATTTGATCACACGGCGCCGGGCTTCGTCAGCGCACAGGCCCAGTTCGTTGGCGTCGAAACCCGGACTTCATCGCCGCTGCGCATCGTCCGCGATGCCGGCTTCATGTCGCCGTCCCATCCCGGCCTGTTCCCCATCGGCGAAGGCGCGGGCTACGCCGGAGGCATCGTCAGCGCCGCCATCGATGGTCTGCGCGCCGCCGATGCCGTGTTGACCCGCTTGGGTGCGGCGACCTGACCGTTCCTGTGCTGCGACCGCTGCCCCGGACGCAACTTGGCTATCGACGACGGAAGGGGGACTGAATACCTTATTGGATACGATGTCCCCGTGGGTCTCTGGCTGGCTGAGCCGCCTGTTCGTACGCGTGGCGCTGCGGCGCAAGCTTCGCTTCGACCGCGAGGCTGCCCAGGCCGCCCAAGTCAACGACCAGACCCTGATGGCCATCCTGCGCCGCAACCGCCGCTGTGAATTTGGACGGCGACACAACTTCGCGCAGATCGACAGCCCGTCGACGTTTCGCCGCAGCCTGCCGTTGGCCACCCACGACGACTTTCGCGCCGACATCGAACGGATGAGCAACGGCGCGCGCAATGTGCTGTGCGTAGACAAGCTGAGCGGCTTCGGCTTGACCTCGGGCACGACGGGCAAGAGCAAGCTGGTTCCTATTTCCAATC
>JAYRFD010001178.1:0-2369 GCA_041908565.1 Polyangia bacterium
ATGTCGTCGGTGACACTGTCACGGTCGCTGTCGATCCCGGCTGGGCAAGGATCTCCGCCAGACACCGTGTCACTGCAGGTTGGGGCGGCAAACAACAGAAGGGGGCTAATAATCCAGCGCAGCGTCTTGGCCTTCATGACAAAGCCTCCGAATCAGGGGTTAAGTTGGCGGCCCCTCAGACCGGCTCTGCACATCGCCCGCGTCTGAGGGCTATCGCAAGCGTGAGGCGAAAAAAGCTCCGTCTTGATCATCGCAGATTCACGCCGCGCTCTGCTAGCAGATCCAGGCATGGATCGCTGCATCTGCAGACCGACGGCCATGCACCCGCCCCCTGATCGCGCGCGCTGCTGGCAAAGTGCGCGGAAAATGCCAGCCCCCTGGCCACTGCGCAGTCTTTGCGGTGGTTCTAATCCCGTCGCTACGGAGACTGCGGAGGCGGCGACCGGTCCGCCGCTACGGCGGCTTCGAACTGCGCCGCGGATGGGAACGCAAACAGCCGACCGTCTTGCGTTTCGATCAGGTATGCCGCGCCATCGTCCGCAGCAAAGTCATCCGACAGCGAGGCATAAAGCAGCGCCGCTTGTCGCTGCCACAACACAGGCACGATCTGCGTCCCGGCTTTGTCGGTCAGATAGCCGGCCTGCTGCGCGTGCACATTGATCGCCATTCGTCCCTGCGCATCGGCCGCGGCCGGCGCACAGATCCAGCGCTCTTGTCGGAAGGCGAAGTCGGGCATCGGATCCAGGGCTAGTGCGCGCTCGGCCTGCCCGCGTTCGTCGCGCTTGATGATGTACCGCGCGTCGCCGCTGGGTCCGCCCATGGTGACGTAGTGCAGCTTGTAGCTGGTGTATCGATACCGTCGGCCTTCTTCGACGCGCTCCACGTCGCCCAGCTTGTCGATGCGGATCTCGCAGACGGGATAGTTCCACACCGCCATGCCAGACGACGTATCGAAGACGAAGGGCAAGCCCATGCGAGCCGTGACGAACTCGTGGATCTCGATGACCGAGTCGTAGACGGTCTCTTGACTGGCCAATACGCGAGCCGCAGAACACGGATGACTGCGCGCAAGCTCACGCCGATTGCCGCCGGGCACGGTCACTTCCTGCACGATGTTGTGATACTCGCCGCTCTTGGGGTTGTACCAGTGCTCGACGACTTTGCCGCCGCAGCCACTTTGGTGCATGTCCTGCACTTCTTCAGCGATTTTGACGGCGCAGTCTTCGGTTGGGTTTAGCTCGACGGCTTCGATGCGCAGGTCGCGCTCGCCCTCCTCGTTTAGCGACACATAGCGCACGACCAAAAGCAGCCGGCGACCTTTGGCATCGATCGTGATGTCGTCTTCGTCGCTGGCATCGGCTGCCACCCAGTCGGGGTTCGGCAGAAAGGTTCCTTCGGCGGTCGGCAGATCGCGGCGAAATCGCGAAGCGGGGTTCTCATACTTCTTGTTGGGATCGGACTTGTGCCACAGCTCTTTGACCTCGGCATCGACGCGGATGCGACGACGTCCACCGGCTGGCTCGATCAGCAGCCAGTGACCGCCGTTGTTGCGGCTGCCCACAAACTGCGTTGCCTCGACCTGCGTCGACTTCATGCGCAGAGCATCGGGAATCGCCCAGCCGCCTTCGTGGTCCGCGGTCAGCGCGCCCGCCAGATCCCAGCAGTCTTCGCCGGAATACGTCTGCAGGGCAGGCGGCGTATCGGCTGCCCCGGTCTGTGGCAGGTAGTCGCCGCGCTCGCAGCGATACAGCGTGACGTTGCGCTGCGGGTTCACGCCCATCGCGTTCAGCGGCGCTTCGTTGTGACAGTGCCCCCACCAGCCGATCTCAAGCGGCGAAAGCTCGATGCCGCCATCCTGGTTCCAGTCGAAGGGAATGCCGGGACGGGCCGCTTCGCCGTCGACCAAGGGACGAACCCCCAGCTCTTGCGGGCTGACCTTGCGCGCGCTGACGGTATCTGAAAGCTCCGCCGGAACTGGCTGCCCGACGCGATCGTTGGATTCGCCGGGCCCCTGCACGTCAAAGTACAGCGAGCCATCGGTCGTTCGGTACACCGGCGCGCCAACCAGCGCGGCGTGCTGTTCGGGAAGTCCGCTGTCGGGCAGGTTCAGGACTTCGTAGCTGGGTCGCTGCGCTCGGCTGCCGGCGGCCAAGGACACACGCTGGCCCGGTCCGCTGCAGTAGGAACGTCGAGCAACCAAGGCGCCGCTGATCGACACTTCAAAGTCCTGCTCGTCGACATGACGGTTCCAGTTAAAGACCGTCTTGCGATTGAGGATGTCTTCGATGCGGTTCTTGAGCAGCAGATACGCGTCGCTGCCCACCGGTGTCTGCGCCAGCATCTTGTGCAGCGGCGGCAGGTAGTTCTTC
>JAYRFD010001179.1:0-2448 GCA_041908565.1 Polyangia bacterium
GCGCAGCGACTGTGCCGCCTGCCGCCACATCAGCGCAGCACCAAGGTCAAAAGGTAGTCCGAGATCATGATGACCAGTGCGGCGGCGACCACCGCGTCATTGACGGCGCGTCCGACACCGACGGCCCCCCCGCGGACCGACAGGCCATAGTGACTGCTGGTCAGCGCGATGACAAACGCAAAGCAGACGCCTTTGATCAGGCCGCAGCTTAGATCCCACAGCTTGACGTTGTCGGCGAAGGACGCGAAGAACGATGCGGGCTCGACCCCCAGAAGCAGCTTGCCCAGGATCATGCCGCCGCCGATGGCGATGGCATCGCCCAGGACCAGCAGGCAGAACATCGCGGCCATCATGGACAGCACGCGCGGAGCGATCAGGAAGGGCACCGGCTCGATGGCCAAGGCGCGCAGGCCGTCGATCTGTTCGGTGACCACCATCGTCCCAAGCTCGGCTGCGTTGTTGGCCCCGACGCGACCGGAAAACATCAGGCCGATCAAGATCGGGCCGACCTCGCGAAATACGGCATAGCCCGATCCCCAGCCCAAAAGACCATACGCGCTGAAGCGACGCACGAAGATGCCGGACTGGATGACCATGATGCCGCCGGTGAAAAATGCGGTCAGCGCCACGATGGGAACTGATACGACGCCCATCTTGTAGAAGCTGCGCAAAAGCTCTCGTCGGTCGCAGCGTCCGCGCAGCAAGGCCCAGGCGACATACAGACCCAACAGCACCATGCCGCCAAGCTGGCGGCACAGGTCCAGGACCCACGCTCCGATGCCGCGGATCAGGTCATGCAGGACGGCGAACACGCGGCGCATCATACTCAAGCGCTGCAGCAGCGGGCGGCAAAAGGCGACCCGCCCAATCGAAGGCTAGCGCTGAGGGCTACGGATACAGATGCGTGGTCTGCCAGCCGTGGCCGGTGCGCACGTACAGCAGGCGATCGTGCATGCGGAAGGGCTGGGTCGACCAGAACTCGATCTGCGCCGGACGCAGGCGAAAGCCGCCCCAGAATGCGGGGCGCGGAATCGGGCCTTCGCCAAAGCGTGCAACCTGCGCGTCGTAGCCCGACAGCAGCACCGATCGCTCGTGAAGTGGAGCGCTCTGCTGCGAGGCCCAGGCGGCAAGCTGGCTGCCGCGCGGCCGGCTGGCGAAGTAGGCATCCGATGCGGCGTCCGACTCGCGCTCGATCGAGCCTTCGACGCGGACTTGGATGCCCACGCTGGGCCAGTGAAAGCACAGCGCAGCGACGGGATTTTCGTCTAGCTCGCGGGCCTTGCGGCTGCCGTAGTTGGTGAAGAAGACGAAGCAGTCGTCATCGACACCTTTGAGCAAGACCATGCGCACGCTCGGTCGCGCGTGACGATCGCAGGTGGCCAAGGCGACGGCGGTCGCATCGAAGGGCTCGCGGGCTTTGGCGTCGGAAAAGAAGCGCTGGAACAGGGCAAGTGGATCGGACTCGATCGGCAACAGATCGGGTGCGGCGCCACTGGGCTGGGCTAACATGCGGCGCACTTTACTTGAGATGCGCGGCAAAGTGATCGCGCGCAGTCGGGCTGTGAACGCATCGCAACAGGGTCGCCCGGAAGGGTCGGCTGCGCGGCCCTGTGTCGTCGATTTTGGCGGGTTCGCGCCGCCGGATTGAGTACGCTAGCCAGCATGCATCCGCACCCTGCACAGCACTTGGCATCGCGACCTCGACTGCGTCCTGGGCGGCTGGCCCGGCTGGGCTTTCGCCTGGCGCTTTTTCTGCTGGCCGCCACGGCTTCCACGTCGACATGGTCCTTGGCTTGGGCGGACTCTGCGGGGACGCCGGGACGTGTCGCCCCGCCTGTTGCTGCGCCTGGCCCGGTCGTCGCCCCGTCGCCGGTCGTTGCTGCGCCGCCGGCCGTCTTCGATGCCGTCAAGCGCATCGTCGCGATTGGTGACATCCACGGCGACTACGAAAAGTTCACGACGGTGCTGAAGCTGTGTCAGATCACGGATGCGCAAGGACGCTGGGTGGCCGGCCCAACCCATCTGGTGCAGACCGGCGACGTGCTGGATCGCGGGCCCGATTCCAAGAAGGTGATGGATCTGCTGATGGACTTGGAAGGGCAGGCCAGCAAAGCCGGCGGGCGCGTGCACGCTCTTCTCGGCAACCACGAATACATGACGGTGATGGGTGATCTTCGCTACGTATCCGACGGAGAGCTGGCGGCGTTCGGGGAAGGGCCGCGTGGCACGCCAGTCGGTCGCGAGCCCATCGGCACCTTTCCCAAATATCGCGCCGCGTTTTCCAAGGAAGGGAAGTATGGGCGCTGGCTGTTTGGCCACAACGCCATCGTGAAGATCAACGGCACGCTGTTCATGCACGGCGGGATTTCTCCGCGCTATGCACGGCGCGACATCGTTGAGCTGAACCAGGCCATCCGGGCCGAGCTACGGGGCGAGCGCGAAGCCCGC
>JAYRFD010001180.1:0-5175 GCA_041908565.1 Polyangia bacterium
CCCATGCGCAGGACCGCTTCGCTTTGCCGCCACAGGCGCTTTTCGTCGTCGGTGCACAGCGCCAGCTTGGCATCGGGAGGCTTGCGCCAGGCTCGCCATTCGGAAAGCCCCGCTTCCAAGATCTGCGGCGGCGTCTTGCCGCCGATAAAGGCCTTGAAGCTGGCCAGCATCGCTTCGGCCTGCGCGGCATCCTGGCTGTACAGCATGGCCACGCCCATCCAGCCGTCGACAAGCGGAGCCTGAAAGGCCGGCACGATGTCGGTGCCGCGACAGCCCGTGTTGTCGCCCAGCGGCTGGCCGTTCTTCACTTTGTTGTAAACGCCGTCGCAGTCGGCGTGCGAAAGCGGGGTCAGCGGCACATAAATCATCGCGCCGCCGCCGGGTCCGTTTTCGATCACGGCCTGAAGCTGTCCGCCTGCCATCACCGCGCGCAGCGACTCTCCATTGGCGGCAGGGTCGGGATTGCCGTCGCCCATGTGAAAGTTCAGCAGCGCAAAGCCATCGCTGGCGCCCGGCGCTTTCAGAAGAGCGATCGACGCGTTGCCCTCGAACCCGAACGGCGCGAAGTGATAGACCTCGGCTGACACGCCGGCCAGGCTTAGCGGAGCGCGGATGATGTTGGTCTCTTCGACGTAGGCGGGCTCGGTGGCAGCCGCTTCGTTCAGCCAGCCGCCACCACCCGGTCCGCGCAGCCCGAAGTAGAAGTCATAGGCCAGCTGCCGACGACCGACGCCATCGCCGCGCGGGTCTCCGGGATTGGCGCGCAGGTAGCGATAGGGGTGTTCCAGAAAGTGCGTCAGCTTGTTGCGGCTGCTGTCATAGACCTGAAAGCCGTGGCCGTTGCCGGTCGTCAGGTGGTTCCAGGTGCGGGCCGGGCGCGCGTCCGCAAGTCCCGGGAATGCCGCAGTGCAGGTGGCCAAGGCGGCAGCCAAGACCGGCCAGACCGTGCGGCGCGTCGACGGAGATCGTCTCATGGGCGGCGACGCTATCGCGTGGCCTTTCCGCCTGTCAATGCGTCGGAACCATCCTGCGCTTTCATGTACGCCAGAAAACGTGCTACAGCGCGCTGATGCAGTCGCCTGCCGCCCGTCGCCCCGCTCTGTCACTTGTGGTGGTGTCCGCTCTGTTATTTATGTCGTATCTATATATGCAAAACAAAAGCTATGGCTATGATTCATGTGCATATTCAGAAAGCATCAAGTACGGCAAAGATCTGTTTCATCCGCATCACTTGATTTATAACTATGTGTTCCACTTAATCTACGGATCGGTCAGTCGTATTTCCAACCTGGAAGCGATGGCGGTGGCCAGCGCATTCAATGGGCTGGCGATGGCAGGTAATGCCCTGTTGGTTGGATATATTGTCCTTCGTCTGACTGCCAATCTTGGCCTGGCCGTGCGTGTATCGGTATTTTATGGAATCTGCTATGCACCTTTGTTCGTGGCCACTTCGGTTGAAGTGTATCCGTGGAACATCCTGTTCGATCTTCTGGCCTTCGTCGTCCTGCTGCGGCCCGGCGCCCCGACGCCAGGGCGGGCCCTGCTGGTCGGTGGCTTGGCCGGTCTGGCGGCGCTGTTCCATCAAACGGCGGTGTTCGCGGCCCTGGCCCTGTTGGTCTATCTGGTGTGGCTTCAAGCCCGCGCTGTGGTGGTATCGCTGTACGCTACTTCGGCGGCCTTGGCTTGCGGTTTGCCGTATCTGTGGGTGGCAGCGCGCGCTGGCTTTCGCAGCCCGCGTGGCCTGCTGCAGTTCCTATTCGCATATGCCACCAGCCCGGAATATCACGCCGGCGTCTGGGGTCACGGCCTGACCCTGCGCAGATTGCCCGTCGCGTTTTTGGGAATGATCTCGACGTTTTCCTATCCCCGCTTGGAATATTTGTTTCCTTTGATCAAACCGGCCAGCTGGGGCTTCAATCTACCGGTCCTGCGAGCCTTGATCCTGTTTGCCTGCCTGCTATCCCTGATTGGCCTTTTGGTGCTGGGCGGCTGGCGGTTGCATTCGCTGGGAAAACGGACCCGTGCGGTGGCCGAGCCTGTTCCATCTTCCGAAAGACCGGCCTTTCTTGCCATGTGGGTATGGCTTTTGTCGCATGGCTTTTTTACACTTTGGTGGAATCCTGAAAACTTGGAATTTTGGCTGATGTGCTTGGCGCCACTTCTGATTCTAATTTCATATCGTAGTAATCAATCACCGCGGCCGTTGTATTCACCTTTGCAGCTTGCGTCGCTGTTTGCGCTGCTGGCCGGGATTAACTTCGGGTTCCGCGTGCTGCCCGATTCCCGTCCCAGCGAAAGCCCGGTGTATCAAAGCGTGGAAGCGGTGGGCTGCTCGCGTCTTTCCGACGGTGACTGGTTTGTCGGGGCCATGCCGGAAATGGAGCCGTGCGTGCGCTATCGCTGTGGCGTGGCGCTGCAGCACCACTCGCTGTCCTATGAGTTCTATGGCAGCCCGACCGACAAGGAAACGGTTCGTCGCGCATATGCCAATAAGCTGGCGCAGGCCGTCCGTCAGCACGCCGTCTATGTGCAAGAGGAGGAGCTAACGCCGGAAGTCATCTCGCCGATGGCAAGCTGGTCCCCCGACGAGGCGGGCGCGCTGTACGCACCGTATCTGACGACCGCCCAGGTCCTGTCGAGCTATGAGCGGGACGGGCGTCGCTTTCGCCTGTACCGCTTGGCGCCGCCGACTGGCTCAGCAGCGCCGCCGCTTGGCTGCACAGCGACGCCGGCTGCTGTGGCCGCACCGCCCAGCGGATCGACGGAGACGCCCCAGAAGTAGGGGCGGCTAGCGACGCTTCTTGGGCTGGTCGGCCAGGACGGTGTACGAGTTGCCACTGCGCAGCAGCATCCGCGTGCTGAACTCGCCGTAGCCGTCCTTGGTGACCTTGATGTGCGACGACCATTCGGGAGTTCCGGGCGCCGGCGTTTCGACCAGGACTTCGCCGTTGGCCTTGATGGCGGCGGCGTCCTTGAAGTCGATCAGCACACGTGAATCCGGCAGCCCTTTGATCAGAATCAGTGCGGGGCCAGCAGCGGTCTTGGGGTTCTTTCCGACCTTGCCTGTGCCGCTAATCGGCTGTAGCTGAGTCCCGCTATTGGCCAATCCAACTGGGCCCGTCGGCCAAAACAGCAAGCCGGCCAGAACTGCGACGCCAATCGTCGCTCCGCCCAGGATGAAGACCATGCGTCGCCACTGCCCAGCGTGCGGCTGGCGCGACACTTCGTAGCTGGTCGGTGGCGCCGTCGTGTAGCCGGGGACCCCTGCGCCGGGCCGACCGGGCGGCATCATCGGCAAGGGCGGCTGCATGTACATGCCCGAATTGGGCGGTGCCATGACAACGGGGCCTGACATGCCCATCGCCATCTGCTGCGGCACGCCATAGCCCGGCGGCATGCCCATGCCCGGCGGGTACATCTGTGGCGGCATGCTGGGCGCGCTGGGCGGTGGAGCCGGCACCTGTCCGCGTCGCATGTGCAGCGACGGATCGCTGACGCCCGCCGGCGCCGGGATAATGCCCGAGCTAGCCGCCATGGGAACCGCCCCGGGAAGCTGGACTTTGATCTCTCCGTCGACGGCCTGTCCCATTTCCTGCATGGTCTGGAAGCGACGATCGCGATCTTTTTCCATCGCCTTTAGGCAGATCGCTTCCAGATCGGGCGGCACTTGGTAACGGGCTCGTCGACTCGGCGGCTCGACGGGTTCGAACATGTGCTTGGTCAGCGTGCCCATGAAGCTTTCGGCTTGGAAGGGGACGCGACCGGTCAGCATTTCGTAGATGATGCAGCCCAGAGCGTAGATATCGACGCGGTGGTCGGGGACTTCGCCGCGTGCTTGCTCGGGCGACATGTACTCAGGCGTGCCGAAGATCATGCCGGCCCGCGTCAAGCGACCGCCGCCCGTGTCGTCGACGTTGTTGATCTTGGCGATGCCGAAGTCGAGGATCTTCACAAAGTCGGGCTGCCCGTCTTTGTCGATCAGATAGATGTTTTCGGGCTTCAGATCTCGGTGGACGATGCCCTTGCTGTGAGCGGCCCACAGGGCCTTGCAGATCTGGCTGACGATGGGCTTGGCTTGATTGGCCTGCAGGGCGCCTTTTTGCTGGATCAGCGACGCCAAGTCACGCCCATCCAGGTACTCCATCGCGAAGAAGACAGAACCGGATGCGGTCTCGCCGAAGTCGTAGACCTCGACGATGTTGTCGTGGCCGATGCGGGCGGCGGCGCGCGCTTCTTGGATAAAGCGCTGCACCAGATCGGCCTTGGTCGCGAAGTCTTGCGACAGGATTTTGATGGCGACCTTGCGCTCGATGACGATGTGCTCGGCTAGGTACACGGCTCCCATGCCGCCGGCGCCGATCTTGTGCTGGATGCGATAGCGTTCGTTCAGGACGGTGCCGACGTAGGGATCGGGGATGTCTGGAATGACGGGCATGGATCCCGACGCGTCCTCGCTTTCGGCAGGGCTCTTGGCGTCGGTCTTGCCTGGCACGCGGGCCGGCTGAGACGGCGTCCCCCCTTTGCCGCTGGCAAGAGCGGCCTTAGAGGATGCGTCGTCTGCTTTGGGCGGATTCGGCACGGTATGGTCAGCGTATCACGGGCGACGCAGTGAAAAGAAGCCCCACGCGGCTGCACGCAGCGTCCGCGCTTCCCCTGTTGGCTGGGCGGGCGGGACCAGGCGCCTACATTTCCTGCACTGGCGTCGCGACCGAGTCAGCTATAGTCCGCCGCGTATGTCCAAGCAGAGGTTGTCCCGTGGCTGAACCTGCTCAACACCAACTGGATTCGACAGTGGATCCCGCGCATGACGTGGCGGGGCATGGGTCGTCGCAGCCGGCGTTCTTGGATGCACAGGAGTCAGGGCTGGAAGCGCAGGCAGGGCCTGAGCATTCTGTGGCCCCCACTGGCCTCCTGGCCGCATCGCCACGCCGGCCCGCCCGCTTGCGTCGCCCGTTGCCGGCGCAGTGGACGCATCGTACGGCGCAGCGTTCGTTCACAGGTCCCCTGGCCGCGGCTCAGCAAGTCGGGACAGGCGGCGCTTCCAGTGTGGGCAGCGTGTCAGCCAGCGGCATGTCATCGAGCTGGCCGAGTGGCGGCCGCACGCACCGCGCAGCGCAGAGATACCGTTTGTCGTCGCGCGCGTCGTGCTGCAGGATTTTACCGGTGTGCCGCTGC
>JAYRFD010001181.1:0-9378 GCA_041908565.1 Polyangia bacterium
ACTGTTTTGAACGTCCTGCCTTCGTCGTGCTGTGCGCAGCCTTGCTGGCTCCCGTGATCGCCCACGGCCTGTGGCGACCCCTGGTGCATGCGCTGGGGCCGGGCGGAAATGCCAGCGCTGTCACACTGGCTGCCCTTGCGGTAAGCGGCACCATTGCGGTCGCGCAGGGATTCTGCAAGCGGCTCACTCCGCTTGCCCTTCTGTTGCTGGGCGGACTCGTTTCCGTCGTTGCTACCGTGGGTGGGTCCCTGGGTCTGCCTGGTCTTCTGACGCTGCTTATCGTCTCGGTCACCAGCGCGTTCTTCCTAAAAGAACTCTCCGCTCGCCTGCCTGCGGCCCTCGCTGGCCTGGCGGGACGACACAAGATTCTGTGTGCCCTCTACACCCTGTTGGCGCTTGCCAGCGTCGTCAAGACCGCCCACCTGAGCATCTTCATGGGCGACCCCAGCCGGGTCGATCGGCAGGTGCTTCCGGGCGAGAAATTCATCGAGACGCATAGCTGCCTAACGGCGTATGTGCATGCCGATGCACTGAGCCGACAGCGCGTCGACAACCTGTACGACGAACCGCTGTGGGCGGGCGCAGAAGGGATCGCCGCCGCGCCTGCCAAGGCTGAAAATCCGTACCGTCCCTTCTTGCTCGACTACTACGCGTATCCTCCCCCGTTCCTACTGGCGATGGCGCCGCTCGCGCCATTTTCGGGAGACTTCGCCGCGCAGCGCGCCCTGTGGTTTGGCGCCAACGGCCTTCTTCTTGCCGTCGGGCTGTGGATTGTGGCGCGCTGGCTTGCGGGACCCGGTACGCACCGCATTCTTCTTCTCGCTCCCATTTTCTTTGGCAGCCTGCCAGTCCTTGCGACCCTGCAGATTGGCAACTTCCAGATTGCGGTCGTAACCCTGGCCTTGCTGGCCATGGTGGCCTTCCACAGCGACCGTCCAGCGCTGGGAGGAGCGCTTTTGGCCTTTGCGATCCTGTCGAAGATCTCCCCAGGCATCCTGGGCATCGTCCTGGTGGCCCAGCGTCGCTGGCGCGGCGTCGCGTGGACGGCTGCCTTCGGCGTGCTCTTGCTCGCTCTTTCGGTGCTGACGCTCGGCGTCAATCCGCTGCGGGCCTTCCTGACCTATACGATCGGTCGTCTGAGTTCTGGGGCCGCCTTCGGGTTCCTGGATGACACGCCGTTCAACATCACCACGAACCTGGCCCCCTTTGGACTGCCGTTTAAGCTGCAGCTAATCGGCTTGGATGTCGGTGATCCATGGGTGCTCGCCCGTCGCATGGGCCGCATCTATACCGTCGCTCTGATCGCCCTCGCCGCCGTCGCGTCGCGTCACACCGAAGACCGTCGCAGCCAGGCGCTGACGTGGCTTTCCCTGGTCGTCCTTGCCGCGTTACAGAGCCCGTTCGCCCCAGCCTATGTCGCCATCGGATTGCTGTGGGCCATCACCCTTCTTTCAATGGAAGTGCGCGGCCTGGTAAGCGGCTTCTTCCTGATCATCCTCTGGCTGTTGTTGACGGTCCTCCCCCCTGTGGCGGACCAAACGATGCTGGCGATCATCAGTGTCTTTCGATCCCTGTTCACCCTCGCAGTTCCCACCTGGATCATCGTCCGCGCCGCGCGGCAGACTGCGTCGCAGTCAGCGACCGCTCTGCCGACCGCAGTGGGCCCCCAGCGCTAGCTGGCAGCAACGCCACGGCAAGCAAGACAGTGTTTGAAGGCGCTCACAACTCTGCGGTACCGCGCGCATGCCGCCTGGACTTCCGTGCATGTCGAAACCACAGTGCGACGGGTCCGCGTGCTTCACGGCAGGGTTACCGGTGGGGCCAGATTTTTTCGAATGTGCTCACGGACAAGCGCCTGAATCGTGGGCTGCTCAACCGCGATCAACACGTGGCCGCCTTTGTCGAAGGCCGCCAGCTTTGCACCCGGGATGTTCTGGCTCGCGAACTCTGCGTTGTGAAATAGCTGCAAGGAATCATCGCGCGCGTGGACGACCAGCGTCGGGGTGCGGATGCCGCGGATGCGTTCGTTGGGTAGCTGCGCGCGGTTGTCAAACACGACTCCTTTGGCCCGCGGCACAACCGGATTCATGCAGTCGACGACCTCGTCAAGCAGCCTGCGCTGCGTCGCGCTTAAAGAGGCGATCACATCATTGCTGGCGCCCATCAAGTTCAGAAATCGCGAACGGAAGGCATGCGTGATCGACCAATACAGCCAGTCGTGCTGATAGATCGTCGTCAGCGCGTTGCCCTTGCTGTTCGCCGCTTGCTGGTCTTGCACAGCCGACGCTGCGACACCGGCGCTAAGCAGGGTCAACGACGAAACGCGCTGCGGATGCAGAAGGGCGAACAGAAGCGCCGAAGGTCCGCCGTGCGACAACGTGACCACAGCAACCCGATCCAGCTTCAAATGATCCAGCAGGTGCGCGTAGGCGTGGGCTTGGTCATCGAAGGTCGCGCCGGGTCGAAAGGTCGACCGCAAGTAACCGAAGCGCGACGGCGCGATCCAGCGCATGTCGCTGCTCAGCGCGGCGCGCGCGATCAGCTCTCCTTGATCGAAGCCTCCGCCGCTGCCGTGAATCACAAGCACCGCGGGTCCTTCGCCACCTTGCGCATATTCAATGTCCCCAAGCGGCGAAGAAAGGAGATCGGATGTGCCAATGATGCGCGCATAGGCCATGCGCATGTCGCGTACGTACTGCAGCGCTTGCCACAGCGCCATGCCTGAAGTGCCGGCCAGTGCCAAGCCCAGCCACGCGGGACTCATCGTGCGGCCTCCATCATTGTCGACGGGACGCGCGCATGCCGGGCGCCATCGACGAAGCGAAACTCGATCTGGCTATCTGTGATCCGCAAGCGTGTTCACCCCGTTCAGCACATCCTCGCGAAGAATGCGCCGCGCTTTCTCTGGTTCTTCAAAGATAGGACTGTGGGCAGATGCAGAGAACGTATAGAAGCCCTTCAGCGGTGCGTGCAGTGCATCGAAATACGTCTGCGCCAGCGTGTACGAACAGGTGTAGTCATGCACGCCGTGGAAGAAGTAGACCGGTACCTTCACGTCGGGGATCTGCTCGCCAAGACGCGAACGAAGAATCTCTTCCCACATGGAGCTGACTCCGCTTGCGGCCTTGCCGCGCCACAGGCGAATCTTTTCGGACAGGGTGTAGTCGGGGCATCGCAGGGATGCGAGCAAGAGGCCGCTGACGACGGATCGCATCTCGCGCATCGTCCCGATGCCCAGTCGATGCATCGCTTCATCGCGCACCGCGTAGTAGCGCGATGGGACTCCGCTCTCAACGCGGACAGGGTTTTCTTCCAGTCGACGCAACATCGCGGCGTTCCCGGACTCGCGGAACTGCGCACGCATGTAGTTGTAAGCGAGCACTTCCGACTGCAGCTGATCCGTGATCTGCGCCACTGCGATGTACGCGACAAAGCGCTCGGGAGCCCGCGCGATCGCGTGCATGCCAAGGAATGTCCCGCCGGAGTGGCCCATCAGATAGATGCGGGGTTGGTCAAATCGACGGCGCAAGGAGTCGGTCACCGCAAGCGCATCGGAAACAAGCTGCGCAAAGTGAACAGAGCCCGGGGCGGCCGCCGGATCGTAGGAAAGTCCAGCGCCGCGCTGTTCCCACCAGCAGACGGTGAACAGATCCTCCAGCCCGGCATTGAAGCGATCGGCCAGAAAATAGTCGGGCATACCGCCGTGAAGGTACAGCAGCACCGGCTTCGAGCGGTCCTTGCTCTTGATGAACATGCCCTGCAGCGCCCCGTTGATCTCGACAAAGATCTTCTCGGAAATGCTGTTCTCGAGCGTCG
The DNA here is from genome assembly GCA_041908565.1 of Polyangia bacterium. Classification (GTDB taxonomy): domain Bacteria; phylum Myxococcota_A; class Polyangia; order Palsa-1104; family JAEUJZ01; genus JAEUJZ01. Next base: position 3,817 of record JAYRFD010001181.1, read on the forward strand.
CGCCGTTTGCGTCTCGATAAGGGCGGGGCTGTCCCGGCAGACTCCACGCCCACAGAACGGCGAAGACCGCTCCGATTGCGATCGCTAGAGCTGCAAGAGCCACACGCACGAGCGGCTTCACCTTCTCACAACTCGCGAGCAGAACCAACCTCGCGACGTTCGTCTCTGTCGCCTGTTTCTGTTGCCAAGTTCAGTCGCCAAGTTCAGTCGCCAAGTTCGGTCGCTTGCTTCCAGTGCACCGGCACCGCGTGCTGGGCGCTAAGTTCCTGAAGCATCCCAAGAGCAATCGCGCTGAGTTTCTGCGTTCGCGATCTGTCCGATGACGGTTCTGCACCAGCCCGCGCGCGAAGGGATCACAGCGAGGCGCAGACTGCACGGCCCCACGTCGCAGCGCAGCACGCTGATCGAAACGGGCTCTGGCAATCGTCGGGAAGTCTGTCTAAGTCCGCGAATGCACTTCGTTCCGAAGCGTTTCCGAACGCGCGTCACAAGGCCCATTTCTCGACGATGATCGCGATCTCTTGGGTTCTCTGTGAACGATGCCGGCTTGATGCGCGGCGTGTAGGCCGGCGCCGGCTTGCAGATACATTTCCAGGATCTCGCGCCAGGTGCGGCGAGCATCGCCACACCAGTCGGACAGCGTCTTGCCGTCGATGAACTCCATCGAGATGTAGACGTTGCTGTCCGCTTCGCCGACTTCGTAGACGGTGACGATGCTGGGGTGCGTGACGCGGGCCAGGGCGCGGGCTTCGACCAGCGTGCGCTGGCGCTGACCGATGCTGCCGCTGCGCTCGGGGTGCATGATCTTCAGCGCCACCTTGCGATCCAACAGCTCGTCGTAGGCGGCGTAGACCGCACCCATGCCGCCGGCCCCGAGTCGACGGATCAGCGGGAAGCGTCCGACTCGCACGGGCTCGGCAGTGGTGACGCGTTGGTCTGGCGAAGGCCCTTCGAAGAGCTCGTCATCGACCGTCACCGCTGCCAGTCTGCCCTTGGTATCCGGGCCTATGGCACCCATCAGCAAGTTTAGTATCCCACAATCGCCGACCCAACGAGCGGCTGTCGCGTTTCGTCGTGCCGCTGTTTGTTCGATCGGGTCGGTCAGCGGGACTTGGCCGGCTGCTTCGGGGCACCTTGGGCCGCAGCGGCCTGCCCGGCGCGGGCCCAGGTCAAGCAGATGCCCAAGACGATGACGATGTAACAGACCAGCATCAGCGCGCGGGGCACGCGGCTTGACCAGGCCAAAAGGGCCGAGAACCCCAGCAAAAACGGCGACATCCACTGCAGCCCGCGCAGGCCCAGCAGGGCCAGCATCGCGGTTCCGCCTGCCCAGACGATCATCTCGAACGGCACCAGCTGACGCATGATCCAGCCCAGGTGCCAGCCCAGCAGACGCTGCCCGAAGTTTTCGACGATGATCAGCAGCAGCGCGGCGTAAATGCGACGGTGGAACGGGTTTTCCAGCAGCGTCTGAAAGCGCAGGAGGCCGGCCCCTCCCAGTACGCCGAGAAGGATCGTCGAGCCCAGCGCTCCATCGCGGGCCCCCATGTTGCCGGCTGAGATGCGCAGCGCGACTCCGGTCGCCAAGACCAAGCTCAGCCCCAACAGCAGACGCAGGACGCGCATGCGGCCCAGAGCACTGCTGCCAGCCCCGGCCTGCAGCTCAAGTCGCAGGGCCGAAAGAAGCTCGCCCATGCTGGAAAAGCGCTGCAGCGGATCGACCGACAGCCCGCGCAAAAGCGCCCGCTGGACTTCCACCGGCACCTTGCTGGCCGGCGGTGGTGGACGCGCGGGCCCACGCACGGCGGCGGCGTGTTCCTCGAGCGTGTTGCCAGAAAACGGCAGGTAGCCGTACAGCGCTTCGTACAGCGCGGCGCAGAAGGAAAACTGGTCGCTCAGGCTGTTGACGTCGCCGCCGATGTACTGCTCGGGCGACATGTAGCCCGGCGTACCCGAGATGCTGCCAGCCTGGGTCACCGGCTGCGCGGTATTGGGCTGCGTAGATTCGGGCGCTTTCTGGGCAGTCGATACTGGCGACGCTGGCGACGCCTGCTGCCCATCGATCGCTGGCGTGGCGGCTTGGCTGTTCACCGTCGTGTGCTGGCCGCTCATCGACGATGGGATCTGGATGCTGGCGCTGCTTTGCCCGCCGATGCGCGCCAGGCCAAAGTCCACCACTCGCGGCCGCCCATCGCTGCCGACCAAGACATTGTCCGGTTTGAAGTCGCGGTGCACGATGCCAGCTTGGTGGGCCGCGTGCAGGCCTTCGCCGGCTTGCAGGTACATGGACAGGATGTCTTGCCAGCCGCGCGGGGCTTCGCTGCACCAGTCGGCCAGGGTCTGCCCGTCGATGAACTCCCTCGAGATAGAGACCTGCTGATGCGCTTCACCGACTTCATAGACCAGCGGAATGTTGGGATGGGACAGCCGCGCCAGGGCACGCGCTTCGACCAGTGTTCGCTGCTTTCGCGAACCACCCAGGCTGCCGCCGCGGTCGGGATGCATGACCTTCAGCGCCACCTTGCGATCCAATAGCTCGTCGTACGCCGCGTAGACCGCGCCCATGCCTCCCGATCCAAGGAGACGCAGGATGGGAAAGCGCCCAACCTGCAAGGACACCACCGAGCGCGGCGGAGAGCCACCGTCCCGACTGCCTGGGCCGCCGAATTCCGTGTCGTCCAGCGTGACCGCGGGCAACGCCGGGCGGTCGCGGGCTGCACCCGACGCGTCCAGGCCGGCATCAGAGCCGGGGGGAGATGCGACGCTCACGACAGAGATCCTCTACATGAGCGTACTCCTCGCGGCGCAGCAGACTCAAGCTGCTGGCTGGGTTTCGGCGGCGCCGTCCCTGCGGACCGCTGGTCGCCGTCGACTAGACGCTGCGCAGGGCCTGCAGGATGTCGTCGGCGCTGGCCGAGATATCGCCGGCCCCCAGCGTCAAGATCAGGTCGCCCGGGCGGGCCAGTCCAACGAACAGCGCGGGCAAGTCATGGCGCGAGGCGACGTAGCGCGCATCGGGGTGACCGCATTCTTGGATTCGCTTCACCAGGCTCTGCGCAGAAATGCCGGGGATGGGCGATTCCGATGCGGCGTAGATGTCGGTCACGATGACCACCGCAGCGTCGCCAAAAGCCGACGCAAATTCCTGAAACAGATCGCGGGTGCGGGTGAATCGGTGCGGCTGAAAGGCGACCAGCAGCCGTCGACCCGGAAAGCCTGCGCGGGCTGCGGCCAAGGTCGCGCGGATCTCGGCAGGATGGTGACCGTAGTCGTCGATGACCAAGACCGCATCCGATGGAAGCTGCGCCAGGCTCGGCGGGCCTGCGGTCTGTCCCGCGGCAGGCGCCGGCGCTGGTGAAGCCAGCACGGTGTGGCCGCGCACGGTGAAGCGGCGACCGACGCCTTGGAATTCTGCGAGCGCTTCTTGATAGACGCCAAAGGGCACGCCCAGAAAGTCGCAGACCGCCAGGACCGCCAGGGCATTGACGGCGCTGTGCACGCCGGGCATGCGCACGGTGACTTCGCCCAGTCGCCGGTCGCGCTGCCACGCGATAAAGCGCGTGTGCAGGCCCTGTGTGTGGATGTCGGTGGCGCGATAGTCGGCGTCGGGCGACAGGCCATAGCTGACATAGCGCTTCTGCACCTGCGGCAGCAGCCGACGCACCACCGGGTGATCGATGCACAGCACGGCGCGGCCAAAGAACGGCACTTTGTTGGCGAAGTCGACGAAGGCGGCTTCCAGCGCGGCGACGCTGCCGTAGTGATCGATGTGCTCGGGATCGATGTTGGTGATGACGGCGACCGATGGCAGAAGCTGCAGGAAGGAACCGTCGGACTCGTCGGCTTCGGCGACCAGGAAGTCCGACTGCCCCAGGCGAGCGTTGGATCCCAGCTCGGCCAGCTTGCCGCCAATCACCGCCGTCGGATCCAAGCCCGCTCGCTTGAGCACGGTGGTCAAAAGCGAGCTGGTCGTGGTCTTTCCGTGCGAACCAGCGACGGCCAGGCTGTACTTTAGGCGCATCAGCTCGGCCAGCATTTCGGCGCGGCGAATCACTGGGATGTGCTGCGCGCGGGCTGAAACGACTTCGGGATTGTCGGGGCGCACGGCGCTGGAAACGACGACGACATCGGGGCCGCAGCTTGGTCCTTCGCTGTCGCCCGGTCCGCTAGCAAACAGGGCCAGGTTTTCCGCGCGATGACCCAGGCCGATGTGCCCGCCCAGGCTCTGCAAGCGGCGCGTGCTGTCGGATTCTTTGATGTCGCTGCCGGATACGCGGTAGCCCAGGCTCAGCAGGATCTCGGCGATGCCGGACATGCCGATGCCGCCGATGCCGACAAAGTGGATGCGCGTGTCGGTGCGCGCGTGCAAGTGGCGCCCCGACTGTGACGACGGCAAAGGAGACAGCTGGCTGCGCTGGCTCTGCTGGCTTTGGCTGCTGCGCTGCGTGCGCTGACTTTCCGAAAGCGGGGTCCCATGCGGCGTTTCCGCGGAGCTCATGATCGTGCACCAGGCGCCTTTGCGCCGAGGCTGGCCTGTACACCGGCCAGCTGAAGCAAGTGATCTGCGATGTGCTGGGCCGCGGCGGGTCGCCCCAGGCTGCGGCTGCTTTGGGCCATGCGGGCCAAGGCGGTTTTGTCGTGGGCCAAAGCGCGCAGGCGATCGGCCAGCTGATTCGGCTGCGTCGTCCCCTGCGGGAATAGCTCGGCCGCGCCGGCATCGGCCATGAAGCGCGCGTTGTGCGTCTGGTGATCGTCGGCCGCTTGAGGAAACGGGATCAGAAGGGCCGGTCGACCGATGGCTGTCAGCTCGGCAATGGTGGTGGCGCCGGCTCGACCCAGCATCAGATCGCAGTCGGCATAGGCGCTGCCCATGTCGGAAATAAACGCGGTGGCGCTGGCTTCTTCGGCGGACAGACCCAGCGCCCGATAGCGTTCTGCGATACGCGCCTGATCTTTTTCACCGGTCTGATGCCGGATGCGCAAAAGCGATCGACAGGTCGCCGCCCCCAGCGCTTCGACGGCGCCAGCCACCAGATCGTTGACGGCAGTTGCGCCCTGCGATCCTCCCAAGACCAGCAGAGACAGCGGGCGTGGGGACGAATCGGGCCCTTCGGAGGTCGACGCAGCGGGCGAGAGCGCCGCGGCTTTCTGCGCGATGGCGGCGCGGATCGGGTTGCCCAACGGGACGACTTTTTCCGACGGAAACGACGCCGCAGCCTGCGGGAAACAGGTGACGACGCTGCGCACGAAGCGTCCCAGGATCTTGTTGGTCAGGCCGGGGATGCTGTTCTGTTCCAGCACGATGCTGGGGATGCCGGTAAGCGCCGCGCACAGCACCAAGGGCCCCGACGCATAGCCGCCGACACCGACCACTGCGCAGGGCCGAATGCGGCGCAGGATGCGCAGCGCGGCCAGCAAGGAAAAGGGCAGGCGAAACAGGCTGCGCAGCGTGAACGCGCCAATCAGCAGCCCGAACAGGGCGGTCCCTGGCCCGAAAAGCCCACGGCCATAGGCCAGCCATTGCCCGGCGCGTTTGGTGAGGTCGCTGGCCGGAACGAGCCC
>JAYRFD010001182.1:0-1952 GCA_041908565.1 Polyangia bacterium
AAGCGGAACATCTTCCCTTGGAACTCCGGCGCCTTCATCCAGGTGTCGATCAGCTCAGCCAGGGCGGCTGGATCCTTGCTGACCGCAGCGCCCTCTTCATCCGTCAGCGATTGGCCAGTCAGCAGGTTCTTGACCTTGGCGGTGTAGACCAGCGGACGAACCGGCTCGAAGGCGGGCAGCGCCGTGTCTTGCACCGGCGACAGCGTGCTTTCTTCGGTCGACGCGACCGGTGGTTCGGTTGAACACGAGGCCGCAGCCAGAGCCAGGCTTAGCCCAAGCCCAAAGCCTTGGTTTCGCCGCGCTGCCGGTGCCTGCACGGCCGGGCGGCCACTGTGTGCACTTCGTCGGATCTGCGTTCGAGCCATGTCGAGTTGCCTCCTTCAAGGCGGTGCGGCCGGCGGCGGCCGCAGCGACATCCATCGTAGTGAAGTGCCGGGAATTGAGAACCCGCTTTCTCATCCAAAGTCCGAAAAAGTTGCGGGGCGTGCGCTGGCAAGTGGCATCGCTTGAGGCGCGGACCGGAGATCAGTCGCCGCAAATCCTCCCAGTCCAGCGGGCGGTTTGATACGTTCGCGCGCAGGAAGGAACCGGCATGACCCGCTGCAGCCCCGCCCGTGGAAACGCTCTGTCCCCATCGAATCTCCGCTCGGTCCGGCGTCGCGTTGGCGCGATGACGCGGGCCTGTCGCCTGGCTTCGCTGCTGCCCTGCATGCCGCTGCTTTTTGCCTTGGGCTGTGGTGGCGGCGATGGCCAAGTCGGACCGCAGCTTCCGACGGCGACGTTGGATCTATCGCGCATCGAATGGAGCCAAGCCCTGCCCAGCATGAGCGGTCCCGGCCACGTCACCACCGTCGCTGAATCCGGCGATGAAGTCGCGGTCTATTCCGATCTGGGTCTGTTCCTGTGGGCAAGCGGCAGCACCGCGGGCAGCGATGTGTCGATCCGAAGCTGGCGCGCGGCCGCGGCCGTGCCGGCCTTGGGTCTGCCGGGGCAGTGGCTGATCGGCATCGACGGCGAAGGACGCATCCAGCGCCTGCGCAACGGCTTTAGCTTCGGTCTGGAAGATGTCTCGGCCCGCTATGCCCTGACCGGCAAGCCCGTGCGCGAGGTCGCCGCGCTGGGCGACGGCAATGACGTGGTCTTTGCCACCGACAACCAGCTGGCCCTGACCGATGGGACCACGCAGAAGTTCTTTGATCTGACGCTGCGCAACCTGACGGCCGCGGCGGGTCGGCTCGCGGGCTTTGACGAAAGTGGCCTGCGCGTTTGGGCGCCCAAGACCGGCACGCTGCGACGGCTGGATCTGCCTTCTGTGGTGGGAATTGCCTTCGCTCCCGACGGAGTGTTGTGGGCCGCGACGGCGGAGCGTCTGTATCGCGAAGATGCCGACGGCAGCATGCAGGTCGCGCATCACATCGAGGCGGGCCAGACCGTAAGCGGCCTGGCCGGATCGCGTCGCGGGCTGTGGGTGGGGATTTCCGACGGACAGACGGTGTCGCTGGCCCTGGTCCGCGATGGCCAGCTTCTGCTGCCGGTTGAACGCCTGGCCCTGCCGACGGGATCGCGCCTTTTGGGATCGCAAAGCGGCGATGCCTGGGTGATCAGCAGCGACGGTCAGCTAAGCCGTTATGGCCAGCTGAGCGGCGGCGGCCGCGATCTGGTGCTGTGGCGGGAAAAGCTGCTGCCTCTTTTCGACCGCTACTGCCAAGGCTGTCACTTGCCCAACGGCAGCGCCCACATCGACATGACCAGCTATGGATCGTGGGTCAAGCTGCGCAAGGAAGTGCTCGAGCGCGTCGTGCAGCGCACGCCGTCGCCGATGCCTCCGATGGGGGCCGGAACCCTAACGCCGCAAGAGCTAGCCGACGTCCAAGACTGGGCCCTGCGCAACCCCTAATTCGACTCGGTCACTTGCAGGATTCGCCGTCGGTAGCCGCGCTGCTATCGACTCC
>JAYRFD010001183.1:0-2590 GCA_041908565.1 Polyangia bacterium
CGCTTCTGCGGCAGCCGCAGGTGCTGGCCAACCTGCGCGACTATCTTTCGGCCGGCGGTCGACTGTACGTGACGGACTGGTCATATGACTTCCTGCAGCAAGTGCCCGAGCTTGCGCCCTTCATCTGTTTCGAAGACGACCAGGACTGCTCGATCACAACGCCGCACGGCTTTCACACGGCGGTTGCGCAGGGCGGGACGCTAAGTACGTTAAGCGCTGCCGTCCGCGTTGACACGCCCAAGACGCAGGCGCTGTTCGACTGGCTGGGCAAGCTGGGCGGCGAGACCCCGATTACCCCCGCCGCTCTTCCGATCAACGACTTGCTTCCCGGTTGGGTCGTGGTGCAACAGACCGCACGCGACTCCGCATGCTACCCGGTGACGACGTGGCTATCAGCAGAGCTTCGCGATCGCATCCGCCTGCCGCGTCAGCGCCCGCTGACCGTGAGCTTCGACTATCCGGCCCAAGCGACGTGCGGTCGCGCGCTGTTTAGCTCGTACCACACGCGGCAACGATCGATGCGTCTGCAGTTTCCCGCGTACTGTCCGCCAAGCGGAGCCGCGCCGCTGCCGCAAGAACAGGTGCTGGCCTTCTTGCTGTTCGAACTGAATAGCTGCTTGGGCGAAATCGGCTGACGACGGCTTGCGCTACTTGCTCCAGTAGCTCTGCACGTTGGCGGACTTGGCGGGGGGAATCGGCTGAGTCAAGCGGTGGCGAATCTCGATGGCGGCCATCGCCAAGCGCTCAGAAAACAAGACGATGTCGTCGATCGGCAGGCTGCGGATGTTCAGCGAGCAGCGCAGGCCATAGTTGCCTTGGTACAAGGCCAGCGCGCCGATCGTCAGATCCGCGTTTAGCTGCAGGGCCTCGCGCTGGGACAGCAGCGATTCCGGTCCGACTTCCGCCACCAGCACAATCCACGGCTCGCGATATGCGGTCATGGGCGAGATGTACACGCTCTGTCGATCGACCTGGCCGTCTTCGCTGCGGCTCTGCCAACCCAGCCAAAGGCCCTGCCCGTCTTCACGCAGCAGCTTCAGGTTGGCGCGTATATACGCTTCCAGCTGATCCCAGTTCGGCATCGCCCCTTCCCCTTCTGTTACGCTGATCCTGCCATGGATACCCTACCAATTCGTCGCATCTGTCAGGTAGAGATTCGCGTCACCAACCTGCCGCGAGCCGTGCAGTTCTATCGCCATGTCTTTTCGTGGCAGGTGCACGTCGTGGCGGACGACTACGCGGTCATCGACACCGGCAAGGAACCCGTCGCTGCGCTGATGGTCACGCCATCGCCGCGCTGGCCTCCAGGCGTCGGAAACTATGCCCTGGTGCCAGACTGCGAAGCGGCCGCGCGGGCAGCGGCGACCTTGGGCGGTCGCGTCTTTATCGGCAAGACCGAAGTCCCAGGCAGCGGTGCCTACACCGGCACCGTCGACCCATTTGGCAACGAGCTCTTGTTCTGGCAGCCCTATCAGCCCTTTTCGCCCAAGCTACGGGCCAGCGGCGAAAACGCCATCGTCTGGCTTGAGATCCCGGCGCCGAACCTGCAGCAAGGCTTGGCGTATTACCGCAGCCTGCTCGGCTGGCGCTTCTCGGCGATCGAGGAACAAGCCGACTACGCCGTCAGCCTGGATGGTGGCTTCTCGCGCGGCGTCAGCTTGGTCGGCGGCGATCGCGGCGGTCGCATGCGCGGCGTGACCAACTACATCAGCAGCCGGGATCTGGCCGGTACAGCGGCCCGCATCCAAGAACAAGGTGGGCGCGTTGTGCGCGAGCGCAGCGCGATTGCCGGAGAAGGCGCCTTCCTGCTGTTCCTGGATCCTGATGGAATTCGCTGGGGTGTCTTCCAGGCGGACGCTCCGTAGAAAATACAGCCTGCTGCGACGTCACTTTTTGTGCCGGATCGACGACAATCCGTATCGGGGGAATTTTTATGTCGGACACGACGCAAGGCAGCTCGGATCAGGGCCAATCGGGTTCGGTTTGGAACGGCTCGTCAGGCACGCCGCAGACGGGAAGCAGCGGCTTCGAAGTGCACGGTCGCAACGTCACCGCGGGCTTCACCAACAACGCCTGGCCGGAATACAACCGCTGGCAGGCTTGGGGCCAAGGGCAGGGCGACACCAGCCGCCGAACCGTCGTCGAAGACACCGGTCAGCTGGACAATACGGAAGTCGCGGCCCCGAAGCTGGCGCAAGCAGATCTGACGGGCATCAACACCACGACGGTGGGCCAGCGCGAAGGCGATGACGGCGGCGGGTTCTTTCATGACTCGACCTACGGCACCGTCGTACAGGGCAGCCTGGCAAGCCAGACACCAACGGGGAAGATCGATCCCGTGCAGGGTCTTGGCTCGCTGGATCTGTACACCGGTCGCGCCGCGGCCGGCGTTCGCGAAAAAGTCGGTGTGCGCGGTCAGGCCAGCGCCACTGGCCAGTACGGATCGGCGGTAGCCAAGGGGGAAGCCTATGGCGTCGCCGAAGCGGGCGCCGATGCGAACCTGAAGATCAACACGCGCGACGGCATCCTGGTCGGCGGCAACGCCAGCGCACGCTTGGGTGTGGGAGCCAGCGGCGACGCGGACTTGAAG
>JAYRFD010001184.1:0-2045 GCA_041908565.1 Polyangia bacterium
AACTTCTTGCTGGCGAATTCCAGCACGATGGTGTGCGGCCCCGGCGGCAACAGCAGTGGCAACGGCAAGGGCAGGGTGCCAGCGACGCGGTCATCAACCAGAACCAAGGCGCCCGGATCCGACTGAATGGCGACGCTGCCGCTGTTCGGGGGCGGGGTGGCGACCGCTGCTTCGGCGGTTTGCGTCGCTGCGTCGTCGGGTTCACGCGCAGGATCGGCCAAGTAGCGGCGAAACAGATCATAGGCGACCACCGCTTGGCCCTCGGCTGCTGCCACTCGCGCCAGGTGATACAGAAGTTCGGGGCGCGGCGACAGACGGAACGCCTCGGAAAAAAGCCGCGTGGCCGTCGGCCAGTCCTTGGCTTCAAAGGCCGCCAAGCCGCGATCGATGGCGCCCTTGGCCGGCACAAGGGCCGTCTTGTCCGCGCCTTTCTTACCGCCTGCGGCCTGCGCCATCGGCAGGAATCCTGGGCTGCCCGACGACTGCTGCGCATCGCACCACGCGACGGCAACCCAGCAGCAAAGCAAGACATCAAGACAGCGACCGAGACGGACACGCATACGGGAACCTGCGTCAGCTTACCACAGGCCCACCGAGGTCCGACGATGAAGTTATCCGACGCTGCCTAGCCGAGATCGAGTAGCATAATCGAGGCTCAGAGATCTCATGTCCAAGGCAGCCAGCGAGCCTGGCGATATCGTCGGGTCGATCCTCAACAACAAGTACCAAGTGCTGGAGAGGCTCAGCCAGGGTGGCATGGGGGTGGTGTACAAGGCCCGCCACCTGACGCTGGATACGCCCGTCGCGCTGAAGGTCCTGCTGAAGCCCGAGGAAGAAGAGGCGCAAGAGCGCTTCCTTTCCGAAGCGCGGCTGGCGTCGAAGATTCGCCATCCGAACACCGTGTACATCGCCGACTTCGGCGTGCTGGACGACGGACGCGCGTTTCTTGAAATGGAATTCCTGGCCGGCCGCACCTTGGCCGCCGAGCTGCGCAAAGGGCCTATCGATCCGCAGCGCGCCAGTCATATCGCGATGCAGATTGCGCGCGGTCTGCAGGCCGTCCACGAAAAAGGAATCATCCATCGCGATATGAAGCCCGACAACGTGTTCCTGTTGGAACAGGATGGCTCGTCGGACTTTGTAAAGATCGTCGACTTTGGCATCGCGAAGGTGGCACGGCGCGGCGACACGCCGGACAGCGGCAAGCGCGCCAAACAAGGCAGCAGTCCCAGCGCTGCACCGACGGAACAGTTGGGCAAACCGGCGGATGGCTTCACGCAAAGCGGCACGGTCATGGGGACGCCGGGCTATATGTCGCCAGAGCAGATCAGCGGCGACAAGCTGGACGGTCGCGTCGACCAGTATGCGCTGGGCTGCATGCTGTACGAGATGCTGGCCGGGTCGCCGGTGTTTGATGCTCCGAACAGCATGGCGCTGATGGCCAAGCACATGACCGTGCCGCCGCCGTCGCTGCGCCGGAAGTACCCCAGCGCTGGCATCAGCAAGTCGTTGGATGCGCTGGTGCTGCGGCTTCTGGCCAAAGAACCAGGCGAGCGCCTGCGATCGATGCGCGAAGTGGAAGCGGCGCTGCAGGATGAAATCAATGCGCTCGTGCACGCGCGTGGGGGACGGGCTCGCCTGTCGCCCGATTCCATCCCGCGCAGCCAACCGAGTGTGGGGCGGTCCCGCGTTGTGATCGCAGCGGTCGCTGGGCTGCTGGTGCTGGCTGTGCTGTCGGCTGTTGCCTATCGCTGGCTGCGTGCGCCGCGCGACGGCGGAGGAATCAAGTCGCGAGAGCTTGCGGCCTTGCGCGAACGCGCGCTGGTTGTGCTGCGTTCTGACTTGGCCAGCGGGCCGCCTGAGCTTCGTGTCTCGGCACTGAGCGCCTTGGGGCAGAGCCGCGACGAAGCGCTGCGCCCCGATCTGGAAGCGGCACTGCGCAGCGATGGCGCGCCACTTCGAGCGGCCGCCGCAGCCGCCCTGGGACTGTTGGGCGATCGTCGTGCCGCCCCGACGCTGGGAACGGTACTGGAAAAGACGGGACA
>JAYRFD010001185.1:0-2117 GCA_041908565.1 Polyangia bacterium
CACCGTCGAGGCCGCCAGGCCTTGCAACCACTTTCTGCGGGTCTGCATCGGCCAACCATAGCCAGTCCGTGCAGCGTGGGAAACAGGAAGTCTTCGCGGGCTTGTGCGGCCAGGCTGCGGCCGGCGCTATCGCGGGTCACCGGGGCGTCCGCGTCCGAGGTCCGCTGTACGAGCCCGGCGCGGGGCGCATCAGCCCTGGTTGAACTTCTCGGGGATCTCCGATGTGCCGACGCCAGACGTGTTGACCACCGGCGCCGGGGGGGCAGGGGGCGGCGCGGCTTCATCGGCACCGGGGGGGCTGGTGACGGCGGCCATCATCTCGCGGGCGGCGTCTTCCAGGACGCCTTCGGGCTGCAGCTCGCCGCTGATGATGCGACGCAGCGTTGGGACCAGATCGGCTCCGCTTTTCACGGCGATGCGGAAGCAGGCCCGGATCAGGTCGGCCGACACGCCGGAGTTCGGCAGGATGGGCAGCGTCACGCGATACGCGACGAAGCGGTACTGGTGGTTGATGTCCAGCCCCGGCACCGCCAGCAGGTGGTTCAGGCGATTGACTGCGCTTTCCAGCACGGCCATCGCGGTCGGCGGGATGTTGGCGATGGGCATCCACTGGATGAACTGCACCACTCCATCGGCATCCTGAAAGCGGATGATCTGTTCGCCGTCGATGCCGCGCATCTGCGTGGCCACGCGAACGGACTGCGACTGCGGTTCGGCCGTGAACGCCACCCCATCTTGCGTGAGTAGGTTCACAAGGTCCTGATACGAGGCAACAAGGGTCGGGCTAACCGGCATGGCGATTTCCTTCCGGGTGCAGTGTATCACTTCTCACGGCTGACCTTCTGCCTTGATTTCCCGTCGGAGAACCGCCCCAGTCGGCAAGCCCTGGTCCGCCGCTTTGGGCGCGAGTAGCATCGCGCAGCCGGGCCTGGCTTGGGCCCGTGACAGAAACCCCGTACTCAAGGAGGTTCCCATGTCCGTCTTCGTTCGTCCGTTGGGCAGGCTGTGTCGTCTTTCGCAGGTGTCGCTGTTGCTTCTATCCGTCGGGCTTGTCAGCTGTGGCGGCGACGGTGGCAGCAAAGACGGTGGCACCGATGGATCGACCGGCAAGCTGACCTGGTACACGACCTGCGGCGATCCGGTCTGTCGTGGGTACACGCCTCCTTCGGGAGTGCCGCGCTGTACGACCGAGTCCGAGGGGGCCGCGTGCACCAGCGAAGGGACGCGCTGCGATCCGATGAGCGCGTGCAATGCCCTTTTGATCTGCGCCAAGACCGATCCCAAGACGTCGCCCGGCGGCTGCCCGATCTCGCGGCGCGCAGCCAAGCAAGAGATCGCGTATGTCGACGACGCGGCACGGGCTCGCCTGGCCAGTGAGATCGAAAACACGCGGCTGGCCACCTATCGCTACAAGACGGGGGGACCGGTGCGCCTGGGCTTCCTGATCGACGATCAGCCGCTGAGCATGAGCGTCGATCCGAGCCGCGACATGATCGACCTGTACGGCTACACCAGCATGGCGGTGGCGGCCATCCAGCAGCAGGCCAAGCGCATCGCCAGCTTGGAAGCGCAGCTATCCGAGATCAAGCAGGCGCAGACGAACAGCGGCTGCCTGCCACCGGCCAAAAAGGCGAACGCCTCGCGCCGATAGCGGGCCGCGCCCCGCAGCAGGCGCTGGCCAGCCAGTCGGTTCCGTCGCTGCGGCCTCCTTGTGCGCGACCGCTTGTTGCCGCGACCACGGTCGGGGTCCGTGCGGAGGCAAGAGCGGCTGAGCCATCACCCGCGCTGCGTGCCACGGACAGGGGATGAAATCCGGGGGCCCCCCTGTTTGTGGTACATGGGTCTTATGAGCGTGTTTCTGGATCAGCTACGCGATGTGCTGCAGGCGCTTCGCCAGCACAAAGCGCGCAGCCTGCTCACGCTCTTGGGGATGATCATTGGCGCGGGGTCGGTGGTGCTGCTGTCCGGGCTTCTGCAGGGCGGGCAAGAGGCGCTGGATCGCACCAACCAGTTCATCGACGAATCGGACGTCATCGAGGTCGAGACGGCCGATGCGCCGCCAGCCCAGCGCGGGCGCACGCAGCGACCGCTGGATACCGGCGATCAGCGGCTGATCG
>JAYRFD010001186.1:0-8791 GCA_041908565.1 Polyangia bacterium
CCAGCAGGTCCGTCGCCAGCGTGGCCACTAGCGTGATGACAAAGACCAGCAGCTGTTCACGACCGATGCGATATAGGCTGGCGAATTCGTGCGGTGACGCCAAGCGCAGGCCGACCGATACCAGCATGGCAGCCAGGGCGGCCAACGGAATGCGCTGAAGAAGCGTCGGCAGCAGCGCGACACAGGCCAGAAGGACCAGGCCATGGAACAGGTTCGCCATGCGCGATCGCGCGCCGTTCTGCAGGTTGGCTGTGCTGCGAACGATCTCTGAGATCATGGGCAGCCCGCCGATGCTGCTGGCCAGCATGTTGCCGACCCCTATGGCCAACAGGTCGCGGTTTAGATCGGTGCGCCGACGGTGCGGATCCAGGCCATCGATGGCCTTGGCGCTGAGCAAGGACTCCAGCGAGCCGACCAGCGTCAACATCACGACATACTTGAGACCGACCGGAGTCAGCACCGCGGCGAAGCTTGGCAGCGTCAGCGCCGACGCCAAGTGTGCGGGCAAGCGAACCAGAAACGCTTTGCCGACCAGGTACTGGTGATGCCAGAGCGTGTAGACGTGCTCATGCGATAGATCGAAGGCGAGTCCAAGAGGAATGGCGATGATCAGAACGACCATCGGCAAGGGCAGCCTGCGCACCAGGTGAGGCGCCAGCTTGGGCAAGCCGACCAGCACCAGCAGGCTTAGGGCGCCAATTGCAGCCACTTCCGGATTCAGGTTCATCACGCTGTTTGGGATCTCGGCAATCAGGCCCAGCGGACTCTGCGCGCTCGGTACAACGCCAAGCAGTGTGTGGGTCTGTTTGCCGATGATGATCACCCCGATGGCGGCCAGCATTCCGTGCACCGCAGCCGCTGGAAAAAAGTCGCCAAAAGCACCCGTGCGCAACAGCGCCAGGCCGATCTGCAGCATCCCGGCGACCACGCCGATGCCCAAGGTCAGTCGGTAGCCCAGCGCTGTGTTGCCTTGCCCAAGCTCTTGCACGGCTCCAAACACAATGACGATCAGACCCGCGGCGGGCCCTTTGATCGTCAGTGCGGAATTCGAAAGCAGCGTTCCGCAGATGCCACCTACGATGGCGGTCAGGATGCCAGCGATCGGTGGGAAGCCACTGGCCATCGCGATTCCCAAGCAAAGTGGCAGCGCGATCAGCGCAACCTGCGCACCGGCAACGAAGTCTGCACGCAAGGAAGGGGTGGACGACGTGTGCGGCGAACCAACGGAAGTCTGGGTCGACATGCGGCTTCTCCCAAGGCGAAGTGGCAACGCGATCCTTTTGTACGGACTCGCGGGCGAAGCGGCATGACGCCGACATGAAATCCTCTTCATGTCGATCGCTGCGACGAGAACTCGCGACACCTTGGCTGACAGAGCACAGCAAGAGATCCGCGCAGCCGTGATACATATGCGCTGTGAAGGTTCTGATTGTTGAGGATGACCGCAAGCTGCAGAGCTTCATTGCGCGAGCTCTAAATGAAGAAGGCTATGTCACGGACATCTGCCGCACCGGTCGCGAAGCGCTGGAACAGCTGGGTCAGATCACATATGACTTGGTGGTCCTGGACTGGATGCTTCCCGAGGGCGATGGTCTGTCGGTCTGCCGCAGCCTACGAGAGCGCGGTAGTCGCGTCCCCGTGCTGATGCTGACCGCGCGCGATGACGTGGGTGAAAAAGTCCTGGCGCTGGATGCAGGCGCCGATGACTACGTGACCAAGCCCTTCCATCTGGCTGAGTTTTTGGCGCGCGTTCGATCGCTTCTACGCCGCACTGCGGAATCGCAGGTGAGCACGCTGCGGGTCGGCGCGCTGAGCTTGGATCTGCGACATCGCGTGCTGCATGTGCAGGGTCGCCGTATCGAGCTGACCGGCCGCGAGCTGGGTCTGCTTGAGGTGCTGATGCGCAACACCGGACGAGTGGTGACGCGAACCGAGATCCTGGATCAAGTCTGGGGCGTGCACTTCGATCCAGAGAGCAACGTCATCGAAGTGCACATGCGAAGGCTGCGCGAAAAATTGGGCGATGCGGCAGCGTCCCTTGAAACGGTGCGCGGTCAGGGATATCGCATGGCTTCGCCGGGGCCCAGCACGTGAGACTGCGTCGACGGCTGGCGCTGCTTTTCGTGATAACGCCCAGCGTCCTGACGGCGCTGGCCTTTGTCGTGACCCTGAAAGCGTTTCAACACGCGCAAGAGCGTCAGCTGGATCATGCGTTGTTGGCGCGCGCTCATCACCGCGCGCACGTTGTCGCGCGCGATGGTGAACAGGCACTTGCACAAGAGACCGAGCCGGAAGCTCCAGCCACCGACCTGGACGAGCTGGTGCAGTACTCTGCCATCTATCGAGTCGATGGCAGCGTCGTTGCGGCCACCGAGAACCTAGGCAGCCCCCCGCCGACGCGGCAGTCGCTGGGTTTTCTGACCCCATCGGTGACCGTGGTGCCACGCGAACAGGCCGGGCTTGAGTTTTCGATTCGCGGCAACGTGCTGCGTGGCGTGCTGGTGCACGTCGACCTGGATCGCGGGCCCGGGCAACGGCTGTTGCTGCTAGCAGCTTCGCGCAGCGATATTGATACGGACACCTGGCACTTGGTGCGGCTGATGGCTGCAGTCTTCCTGGGTGCGGCAGCGTGCGCGCTGGTCATCGGTTGGTTGCTGGGTGGATATCTGTCGACCAGCATCGAAGTCATCGCGGCGACGGCTCGGCGCGTGGGACAAGGACAGTTGGGTGAACGAGTGCCCAACACCGACCGCATGCGCGAAAGCGAGATCCGTTCGCTGGCCAATGACCTGAACACCATGATCGAGCAGATCTCGCGCTTGCTGGATCTGAGTCGGCGCTTTGTTTCGCACGCCGCGCACGAGCTGCGATCGCCCCTGGCTGCGCTACGTGGCGAGCTGGAGCTGGCCTTGCATCGCCCGCGATCCATTGAGGAATACCAGGCAGCGATCCGCGCCGCTCTCGACGATACCGAGAGGCTGATCGCTCTGGCAGAAGACCTGCTGACCTTGGCCCGCCTGGAATCTTCGACGCATCGTCGAGACAGCGTGGCGTTTTCGCTGCGCTTGGCGCTGGATGATGCTCTGCGCGACGTACCCGCGGAGCATAATCAAGGGGTGCGCATCGAGACCGATCTGCCGGAGCTACGCGTCGTAGGCCGCCAGGCAGATGTGGGGCGACTGCTGCGTAACTTGCTCGACAACGCGCTGCGCCATTCGCCCAAAGACGGGGTCATCACAGTGCAAGCCAAGGCACTACATGGCTCGCTGGGCGAAGGTAAGCCCGAGGCCGTCGAGATCTCCGTCGCGGATCAAGGAAGCGGAGTTCCACCGGATCTGCGCGAAAAGATCTTCGAGCCGTTTTTCCGCGGTGAGCAAGAGCGCGAAGACTCGGGAGCCGGGCTGGGCCTGTGCATCGCGCGTGAGATCGCCCGCGCGCATGGCGGCACCTTGATCTGCGAAGCCAGCCCGCAGGGTGGCGCGCGCTTCGTCGCGACGTTCCGAAGTCCGTAGTCGGGACGGAATTGGCCCCGCTGCTTTCAGAAGAGCTCTTCTTTGAAGCTCAGCCCCAGCCGACGGCAGCGGGCGTGCAGCGCTTCCGCCAAACCGGACGGCCCGCAGAAGAAGACGCCGATGTCCTTGGCTTCGTGTGCGGCCGTGATGCGCGCAAGCTCAGCATCCCAGTCGGGTCGCCCACGCTGCGCCAGTGCGGGCAGATCGCCGGGCGGTGGATCGGTCAGGAACAGCCGAATGTCAAAGAAGCCACCCGAGTCCCGTCGGCTGAGATCGGCCAGAAGTTCGGTGAACCACTCGAAGGCGCGCTGGTCGCGGTTAATCCACAGGAAGTACACCTTGTCGACCTCTAGCCCGTCGAGCTTCCCAGCTTTGTGGTGGTGCATCAGGCTCTGCAGGATGGACGCAAACGGAGTAACGCCAATGCCGGCTGCGATCAGAACTGCGACGCGTGCATGAAAGATGTCGTTGGCCGGCGCGCCATGTGGTCCGTCGATATAGACCGGCACTTGGCCCAAGCAGGCGGTCAGACGTTTGGACACACGCGCCGGGATGTCAGGCGTGGCATCGATCACACCGCGCTGAATCTCGGGCCAGTGCTTGCACACGCGGTGCAAGGCATCGGTGTAATCGCCCAGGCTGCGCACGTGCAGTGTGAAGGCATCGGTCCGCTCAGGCGGGCTGCTGATCGTGAAGGGATGCCACTCGAAGCGCGACAAGGCGGGGATCAACACGAAGACAAAGTCGCCGGCGCGATACGAAAACCCGGGCGGCCGCGCGATCACAAGCTCCGTTACGGCAGACGGCAGGATCCGCGTCGATACGATCGTGCTGGGCTGACGCATGCGATAGAAGCGCAGCGCGCGATCCAGCAAGTAGCCAGTGCCGCCAATCACGAACCACTTCCAATAATTCGGGCTGTGGATCAACAACAGGATCACGATGGCCACGCCCGCAAAGTGCGTGACATAGAACAGCTCAAACGGCAGGCGGCGACGTACAGCATCCAAGGCGACCAGCCAGAAGCCCAAAAAGATCAGCGCCAAGATCCAGCCGGTGATGCTGGCCACCGATCCCATCAAGTTCGCGATCAGCGACTTGTCGCTGACCCAGCCGTACAAGCACAGGTAGGCCAGCGTGTGAACGATGGCGGCCGCGAACATCACGTGACCCGACAGCCAGTGAAAGCGCACGCTGTCTTCCAGCGCTAGATAGCGGGCCAGCCGCGTGCGCCGAATCGCCGAGATAAACAAGCGCATCATCGGCAGCAAGCAGAACGCTGCGTTGAAGTTCATGATCGCGCCGCAGCCACGGGCGGTCTGCACCAACGGACCGCGATCGGCGTAGCGATGGGCGGCCCACGCAAACAGCGCGATGTTGAACGCGGCATACACCGCATACGAGATCAAGCGCGGCGCGTTGTTGCGCAGATACCCCGGCGAGACATCCAAGCTCACGTTGCGCGGCAGATCGATGGCCAAGCAACCCCCCTTTTCGCCGGTGACAGACACCAGCCTGCCCTTATCGTACGGCGATCGCTGAGGCCGGCGCAGCGCTTCTTGCTAGCCCTCGCGAATCGCCCCAACACCGACCGTCGCGGGCCGCGTTGTAAGGCCTACAGCGCCGGAAACAAACGCTGCCAGATGGTGCGCTGTGCGGCGGCTTGGGCGAAAAACATCGTCAGACCAGACAGGTACTGCGCGCCCACCCGCTGTGCGTAGTCGCGACCCGCCGAGTCTTCGCGATAGTCGAGATCACAGACGACCCGCGGCTGCCACGTCGCGGGTGGCTGGCAGGCAGCAGTTCGACCGCGCGAACCTGCGGCCCACAGCACCACGTCGGGGCGAAAGTTGTCAGCAGCACAAGAGGAGGTCGCGGTCGCATCAATCGTCGTTGCCGGGCGCTCTGCTCCATCGCGCAGCGCAAACTGCCGCGCGGTCGGCAGCACGGCCCGAAGGCTGGGCAGGACGCCGCCCCCACCCCACACCGCGACGTGTTCTGTTGGTGGAAGCAAAGCCAGAAGCGCGCGCAGGCCCAGCGGGTCGGTGTTGTCGCCTTGCCAGTGCTCTGCAACGGCGTCCCAGCACAGCGTGTTGCAGCCGGGCACGCCCGTCAGCAAGGCGGCCCGCTGCTTCAGCGGTGCAGTCACGGCCGCGCAGCGCAGACCCAGCGACATCAAGATCGCCAAGGCATCGCCGGCCAGATCGGCTTCGCTGCATGGAACCGCAAAGACCGGCATGCCGCGCGCAGCGAAGAACGCGCGATGTTCACTGGGGCTGCGGCTGTGCTGCACGGGATCACCCAACACCGCGGCGAACTGCGGCGGTTGGGTCGGACTGGACAGCAGGCTTAGCTGCCAGTGCTCGCACAGCGTCGGCTGATCGGGGCTGCTGCCATCGCCTTCGCGCACAAAGGAAAGCGGCGACTGCTGGCGCAGCACCTGTAGCGCACGAAACCAGCGCCAGCGCTCGGGCCCATGCTGCAGCGCTGTCGACGGCGTGCGCGGCAGAAACGCCCGGTGCTCGGGATCGCCTTGGGCCCACCGTAGACCGGCGTCCAGGTCGGAAAAATCGGCGACTTCGACCGCCAGTTTGTAAAGCGAAGCCCCCAGCTGAACCCCGACGGATAGCAGGCGACGGGCGGCGTCTGCGATCGACTCGCCGGGCGCGCGCTGATGCAGTGAGACGACTAGCGATCCGAAGGCCGCGCCTGCCGACCGGCTGCTCGCAGTCCGCGTCCATTCGGCCCGATCGGGCGGTGACAGCAGTTCCAGCGGCGACAGCAGTTCCAAAGGAATATCCACGTGGATATTCTGCTGACACAGGTGTCGCAGTCGATCCAAAGCTGGAAGAGCGGCCCGCAGCGACCAGATTCTGCGATCGAACGGAACCAACGACTGCACGGTATCTAGCTGCGCGGGTGAAAGCAGATCATCGCGAAGCTCGAAAAGAAGTCCGGGCCAGTTCAGACGGCGCGCGACCCAGTCGGCGAAGATCTGCGGGCGCGTTAGCTGATGCGGCAGAATTGTCAGCGCGCAGGGAAGCTGCACGGGAGCCACGGGGGGACCGCCGGCCAGCGCGGCCGCGATGAACTGTGCCTCAGCAGGATTCTGATCGGCCTCACCGCCTTCGGGCTGCATCCACACGTTGTCGTGCCAGGCCTGGTAGCGCGCCTGACGCACGGCGAAGCGGGCTTGGTATTCGGCCAGCGGCGATCGCTGCGGATCCAAGCGAGGGCGGGCCGGATCGACGAACACGCGACCGTACGCGTCCGTCAAGCGACGCAGCCACAAGACCCGCGCGAAAGGCAGCCAGTGCGCGGGCACCGCCAGGTGCGGATCCTCGTCGTAGCCGGCCCCCAAGCTGACGTAGACATCGCCGGCGTCTGCGGGCTTGGGTAGCTCGGACAGCAGGGCGCGCAGGGTCGTGCGTTCGTGGATGCGAAACGCGGCCTCGCCTTGCTGGGCAAACAATGCAGCGACGGATGTGCCCTGGCGCTGTGCGATCTCGGCATCCAGATCCAACAGCATGACGGGGCGGGCCAGGCGCTGATACGCGGCCTGCACTCGCTGCAAGAACACGGTCTTGCCGGTGCCGCGATGGCCGATCACAAGGTGAAGCATGGACGGACGGTTTCCTGGGCTGGGAATGGATGACGACGCGCAGCGGTTTTGCCCGTGATCCCGATGACTTGCAACCGGAGACTTCATATAGTGCCGCCATGCTGATCGCGAAGAACACTTCTCGTCGCTCATCCCGGATGTGGGCAGGGCTTGTGGCCCTGAGCGCATCACTTTCCATCCACAGCAGCCTGCCGATCGCAGTCGCTGCCCCACCCGCAAAAGGCACCAAGGTGAACGCAAGCAAGGGCAGCCCACCTTCCGCCAAGGACGCTGCGAAGGGGGCGGACGCGCTCGCCTACCCTGCCACCAAGACCATCGAGCAGGTCGACGAATACCACGGCACCAAAGTCAAAGATCCCTACCGCTGGCTTGAGTCTTTGGACACGCCCGAGACGCGCGAGTGGGTCGAAGCGCAGAACAAGCTGACCTTCGGCTGGCTGGAAAAGATCGAGTCGCGCGAGGCACTGCGCACGCGACTGACCGATCTGTGGAACTTCGAAAAGTACAGCCCGCCGATCTTGGAAGGGGGCCGATACTTCTATGCCAAAAACGACGGCCTGCAGAACCAGAGCGTGATCTACAGCACGACGTCGCTGGCCGGCCAGCCCAGCGTGCTTGTCGATCCCAACACGATGGCCAAGGACGGCACCGTGGCGCTGGGTGGCATGGCGGTCAGTCACGACGGCAAGCTGATGGCCTATGGCGTCGCGGCCGCTGGATCGGACTGGCAAGACTGGCGCGTGCGCGATGTCGAAACGGGCAAGGACCTGCCCGATGTCCTGAAGTGGATCAAGTTTTCGGGCGTCGCCTGGACCAAGGACAACAAGGGCTTCTATTACGGTCGCTTCGACGAGCCCAAGAGCAAAGAGTTCGAGTCGGTCAACTTCTTCCAGAAGCTGTACTACCACCGCCTGGGTACGCCGCAGTCGCAAGACACGCTGATCCACGAAAGCAAGGAACACAAGGACTGGCAGTTCAGCCCGACGGTCACAGACGATGGTCGATACCTGATCGTCACCGTCGCCAAGGGCACTGATGACAAGTACCGCATTCTGTATCAGGACTTAAGCCAGCCGGGCAGCAAGCTGATCGAGCTGATCGACAACTTCAACGCGGAGTACTCGTTCATCGACAACGATGGGCCGGTGTTCTGGTTCAAGTGCGACTTGAACGCGCCGCGCGGCAAGGTCATCGCCATCGACACGCGCAAGCCGCAGCCCAAAGACTGGAAAGAGCTGATCCCGCAGAGCGCCGACAACCTGATCGGTGTCAACGTGCTGAACAACGTGTTCGTGGCGCGCTATCTGAAGGACGCGTATGCACAGGTCAAGGTGTTTGACCTATCGGGCAAGTTCGTGCGCGACTTGCCGCTGCCCGGCATTGGCTCGGTGGGTGGCTTTGGCGGCAAGCGAAGCGACAAAGAGACGTTCTACAGCTACACCAGCTTCACGACGCCAGCGACGGTGTATCGCTTGGATCTGCAGACGTTTCAGAGCACGGTGTTCAAGGCTCCCGCGCTGAAGTTCAACCCCGCGGACTATGAGACCAAGCAGGTCTTCTACCAAAGCAAGGACGGCACGCGCGTGCCGATGTTCGTCAGCCACAAAAAGGGAATCAAAGCCGACAGCAGCAACCCGACGTACCTGTACGGCTATGG
>JAYRFD010001187.1:0-2468 GCA_041908565.1 Polyangia bacterium
CAAGAAAACCTCTTGACCCCCATTTCTGACTGCAATAGGGTACGGCTCGCTTTTGCTCAGATAGCTCAGCAGGTAGAGCAGCGGACTGAAAATCCGCGTGTCGCTGGTTCGATTCCGGCTCTGAGCACTCCAGGGGGCACCGACGGGGGAACGCGGAAAGAGGCTCGTAAAAGAGCAGTCTGTCCGCGTGGCATGGGATCGCTGAGGTTCTTAGGGGACATGGGTGCCTCTTGAAATGATCTGGGGGCCCGGGGCGCTAGGCGAACGACCGCGCGGCGAAAGGGCAGTCGACCGTTGGGACGGCGATGCCGTGGGTCAGACATCAGATAGAAGGGCGTTCCTGTCCCGGCGCGCCGACTGGGCCCGCACAGCGTTGGGAATCTCGCAGGGAACGCACCGCTCGCCGCATGCTCGCTGCGACCGCCCGACGGAAGACCAGGCGCAGAGCCGGCCAGGAGCAGCGCTGCTCTTGCCTTGATCTGACCCCCTTCTTCGACGTACGATCTTCGACGAGAACCTGTATCAGAAAGACTCGATCCGTGGTCAGCAGCAAGCTTGGGAACTATGAGATCGTTCGCCTCATCGGCAAAGGGGGCATGGGGGCCGTCTATGAGGGCCTTCAAAGCAACATCCGACGCCGCGTCGCGATCAAAGTCCTGCTTCCCGACTACGCCAAAAGCGAGGGGATTGTGCGGCGCTTCCACAACGAAGCGCTGGCCGTAAACGAGATCAAGCACCCCGGGGTCGTGCAGATCTCGGATGTCTGCAAAGCCGATGACGGCAGCGTCTATTTGGTCATGGAGTTCCTGGAAGGAGAGACGCTGTCCGAGCGCGTTCAGCATCGGGGGGGCGTGCTGTCAGATCAGGAAGTGGTGACCATCGGCTGGCAGCTGGCCGACGTGCTTTCGGCCGCCCACGCCAAGTCGATCATCCATCGCGACATCAAACCAGGGAACATCATGCTGGTTCCCGATCCCGCGGGGCCGGGGGGCGAACGGATCAAGGTGCTGGACTTCGGCATCGCCAAGCTGGGAACCCATCTGCACGGCTCGGAAGAGATCAAGACGGGAACCGGCCAGCTGCTGGGCACCGTCGCGTACATGGCTCCCGAGCAGTTCAACGAAAAGATGGCCATCAGCGGTCAGGTCGATGTCTATGCCTTGGGCTGCGTGCTGTTTCGGTTGCGATCAGGGCGGCTGCCGTTTATCGCGCCGACCAACGACATGGCCATCGCCGCGATGCATCTGTTTGTGCCCCCGCCGTCGCTGCAAGAGGTCGCCGCTGACAGCGCGCCATGGCTGGTCGAGCTGATCGATCGCATGCTGCGCAAGCAGGCGGACGAACGCCCGACGATGACGCAGGTCAAGGCTGAGCTTCAGGCGCACCTGTCGTTTTCGGCTCAGCCTTCCAGCACCAGCCTGCGGCCTATCTCGCCAGACGCCGGTCCGCGTGCCGAGGGCTCGGGCAAGGTCGGGGGAAGTGGTGCATCGGGCGAACGACTGCTGGACAGTGCGTCGCGAGATTCGCTGTCCGGCGCCGCTCTGGCGACGATCACGCAGGCGACGGGACAGTCCAGTCTGGACAAGCCCACGCAAGAGCGCCGCTGGCAGCTACCGGTCGCCATGGGCCTGGTGGCGCTGCTGGCCTTCGGAGGGGGAGCGCTGATGATGCGCGGATCGGGGACGCCATCGTCGGTGGGCCCGCAGCCCGGCGCGTCCCAAGGTGGCCCAGCGACGTCGACGCAGAATACGACGACGCCTCCGCCGCAGACGACGACAGCCACGGGGCCAGCAGGTGCCGGCGCACCAGCGCCGACCGAAAAGCCAGCGCCGACCGCAGCCGTCGGGGAACCCAAGTCTGCAGCGCCGTCCCCAGCCAAGCCACAGGCTACGTCGCCTCAGGCCGCCGAGCCCGCCAGTGCTGCGGACAAGTCGCCCGCTGCGAAGAAGCCCACCAAGCCAAGGAAGCGGGATGACGGCAAACCGAAGAGCAAGGCCCCTGAGACCACATCGATCATCAACTAGCCGGGCGTGGACAGCGTGACGGAACAGCCGCAAGCGCCAGGGGCAACGACAGATCTGAACGGGCGGCAAGCCGTGTCGTCCTCGCCGGCTGCGCCGTCCCACGTCCGCACGCGCCGCGGCCAGACCCCGACGTCCGTCGCCATGCGCACGGCGGGGCTGTGCCTGCTGGTGGCGCTGCAGGTGACGCGTCCAGCCGCCGCTGCGACGCCCGATCTCTGCCAGGCGGACAAGGACTGCAAGGCGATGACGGATCGCGCTGCGCAGTTTGCCGCGCAGACTCGCTATGAAGAAGCGCTGTCTATTTATCAAGCAGCATATGACATTTCAAAGGAACCGCGTGTTCTGGTTAATATCGGACGTTGCCATTATCGCTTAGGCCGTTCTCGCAAAGCACTTGACGCGTATACTCGATTTCAAACGGCACCGTTCGAGCCCGAGCCAGAG
>JAYRFD010001188.1:0-1507 GCA_041908565.1 Polyangia bacterium
GTCGGTGCGCCAGTCGCTGCAGCTGGGCCCAGTCAGCCGCTTTCGCCGGGTCAGGCCGGGGACCTGTTTGGGCATGTAGCCCCGCCCCCCGACACCGCGATCACGCCCCGCCGCGTGCAGACGCAGACGATCCACGAAAACAGCGACGCGCTGTTCGATGCGATCGCCGATGGCGCCAACGTCAATCAGCGGAACAGCCCAACCCGCCGAGCCACGGCGCGCTCGTCGGCGATCAACATGCTGAACGCCGCTTCGGATGTCGGCCTGACGCGCGAAAACCAGTTTGCCTACATGCTGGCCACCGCCGAGCGTGAGTCCCATCTGGGCAACCTGATGACCGAAAACTCGGGCCGGGGCGGCCCCGAGGCGTACTTCGATCGCAAGTACGGTCCGAACACGTCCAAAGGCCAAGAGCTTGGCAACACCGAAGAAGGCGATGGCGCTCGCTTCCGGGGCCGCGGACTTGTGCAGATTACGGGCCGCACCAACTACAACGACTGGACCAAGCGCTTGAACAAGGCGGGCGTGCTGCACAATGGCGAAGCTCCGGACTTGGTCAACAACCCAGAACAGGCGACAGATCCCTTGCTGGCCGCGCGCATCGCGGCGGGCGGCATGAAGACCGGCTCATTCACCGGGCGCAAGCTGGGCGACTACGTGAACGAAAACCAGACCGACTTTCGCAACGCGCGCCGCGTCATCAACGGCATGGATCACGCCGACGAGATCGCCGGTCGCGCTGGCGATTTCCAGAACATCATCCAACAGAACAGCAACCAGTTTCACGGCGCCGTGCTGCGGCATCAGCTATCGCAGCTTCCCAGTGCGCGAGAAGCCGCTCCGCTCACTGCGCCGGGCCCGATCGACTCCAGCCTGCTGTCGGCGACGCCGCTTTCCAATTCGCTGAGCCACTTCGGCCCCATGTCCGATCTAACCCGGCAGCCCGTCGGTCGCTTCACGCCAAGCCCCAAGCCCAAGCCCGTCAACGTGCCCCTGCCGCCGCGTCGTCCGCCCGGTCTATAGGTCGACAAAACGATCTGAATCGCGACGGTGGCGCATCGAATCACGCCCTGTCGCGTCTACAGAGCGCGCATCCCTGGTGCTTCACGGCCCGTCGCTGCGACGTATTCGCCATAGCTGCCGTTGTACACACGCGGCCCGGCGGAAGACAGCTCCAGCACGCGGGAAGCGATCGCCCGCAAGAACGCGCGATCGTGTGACACAAAAATCAGCGTGCCTTCGTAGGGGGCCAAGGCCCGCACCAGCGCTCGCTTGGTCGCCAGGTCCAGGTGGTTGGTCGGCTCGTCGAGAATCAGCAGGTTTGGCGCATCGTACAAGAGCTTCGCCAGGACCAAGCGCGCGCGCTCACCACCGGACAGCACACGCACCGGCTTTTCGACATCATCACCCTGAAAGCCAAAGCCACCGGCCAGGTTGCGCAGCACGCCAATGCCCGCGGTGGGCGCATGCGCTTGCAGTTCGGACAGCACGGTGCCTTCGCTGTCCA
>JAYRFD010001189.1:0-2687 GCA_041908565.1 Polyangia bacterium
CGTCGGCAACCACCGCCTGTCCTTCATCGCCGACGTCTTCAACGCCATGGACTTGTCGGTGCCGACCGGCTTTGAAAGCAACAACGCGCCGACCTATGGCGCCGTGGCCAACCGGCAGACGCCCCTGCGCGTTCAGCTTGGCGTGCGCTACCAGTACTAGCGTTTGCTCGTCGAGGGGGGCGCTGGCCAGGTACGCTGGGGGGCATGCAGCACCACGGGTGGGGACGACGATTCGGCGGGCTGTTGGCGCCTCTGCTGTATGCGGCTTGCGGCGGAGCCGAGCCAGGAGATGCCATGCCCAGTCTGATGACGGATCCGGCGCGTCAGTGTAGCCAGCCGATGCTGCCGCGACTGACGGTGTCGGGCAGTCAGCTTGCGGTGCGCTGCGGCGATGATCTGGTTCCGGTGTGGCTAAAGGGGCTGAACCGATCGGGGCTGCAGCACAAAAACGGCCTGGTGCAAGCCGGCTTTGGCCGCGATCCACTGCCAGAACTCCGTCGCTGGCGCGAAGAATGGGGAGCAACCGTCATCCGCCTGCCCTTCGGCCAAAGCTATTACACGACGTATGCCGAGGCACCGCAGTATCGGCAAGACATCGCCGATGTCGTGGCTGCCGCGCGCAGCCTGGGGCTTTACGTCCTTTTGGATTTGCATGGCTACGACGCAAACGGGCTGAACATCGCGCAGCCAGATCCGGGGACCACGCCGGCCTTGTGGGCTGACCTGGCGCGCACCTTCGGTTCCGAACCCCATGTCGCCTTCGACCTCTGGAACGAACCGCACAGCGTCGACTGGCCGACGTGGAAGACCAACGCCGAACGCATCGTGCGGGCCATCCGCCAGGCCGGGGCGGGCGACACCTTGGTCGTCGTGGGGGGCTTGGACTGGGCTTACGATCTGTCTTCGCTTGCCGACCCGCAGAGTCGCATCGTTGGCCTGGGGCCGATCGTCTATGCCACGCATCCGTATCCCTGGAAGTCGACGCCGCCGTCCATGGCTGCAGAGTGGGATCAGCGCTTCGGCCAGGTCGCCAAAGAGGTGCCGGTCCTGGTTGGCGAGTACGGGGCCGACGACAGCAACGCCATGCCGGTCGGCCTGGGCAGCAAAGCGGCGGCGCGGGCATGGCTGACCGCGCTGCAAGACTATGTCGATGGCAAGCGGCTCTCGACGCTGGCGTGGTCGGGCGGGGATCTACCGCACCTCAGCTTGGGCATCGATGGCGGGCCGGTTTCGCTGCCGAGCAATCCGCCCGATCCGGGTCGCCCGACGGATCCGTTTGGTCAGATCGTGCAGGCCTGGATGCGCAGCCCAAGTCCATAGCGCTGGCTCAAGAGCCAAATTTCTGAGACGAGAGCGATCCTTGTCTCTCGACACTTTGGCTGGCACCGAGTGTGCAAGGTACGTGTCATCATCGAAACAGTGACCGCCAAGAGGTGCCCCATGCTGCGTTCATTCCTTCAATCGTTCGTGTTCGGCGTTCGACGACTGCGATCGCCGGTTGTGCTGTTCTCGCTGGGCCTATGTGCCGTCGGGGCGGGCTGTCCCGGCATGATGCCCAGCCCGCCGATTGAGCCGCTGACGCCTCCCGGTCCGGGGCAGGGCTTTCAGCTGAAGACCGTGCCGGTCCAGGTCGATGCCGGCCAGGAAAACCAGGACTGCTATTTCTTCCGCGTTCCGTCCACAGAGGACGCTTTTGTCCACCGCATCGTCCTGCGGCAGCGCACCGGGTCACATCACCTGAACGTCTTCCGCGTCGGTACGGTCAAGAACCTGATTGGCGAAGACGGCCAGGTGGTCAAGGGGGGCAACGACCAGAAGAACCCCTGTTGGGTCAGCAGCAACTGGTCTGACTGGCCGCTGGTCATCAACAGCCAGTCGTCTGAGCCCGGCCACGAGACGGTCGACTACACCCTGCCCACCGGCGTCGCGCAGAAGTTCGTTCCCGGCGAGCTATTGATGGTCCAGTCGCACTACGTCAACGCGACGACCCAGGTCACCCCCGACAGTGGCGAGGCCTGGATCAACTTCGAATACATGCCCAAGGCCAATGTCACCGCCGAGCTTGGGACCTTCTTCGCCACCAACCAGAACCTGCGCATCTGCCCCGGCGAGACCAAGTTCTTTGAAAAGGTCTGCCGCTTCGGTCACCCCGCCACCGTCGTCGCAGCCAACGGCCACTTCCACAGCCGCGGCACGCGCTTTTCGATGTTCGCGTGGGACGAAGTGAACGGCAAAGGCAGCCAGTTTTACGACAACACGTCGTGGGACGACCCGGTCATGGCCCGCGAGCTGAACGTACCGATCGTCGACAAAGGCGGCGTCCTGTACCGCTGCGAGTTCACGGCTCCGGCAGGTACTTGCGGCAACCCCAGCGACAACTGCTGCTTCACCTTCGGCCCCACCGTCGAGATCAGCGAGCACTGCAACGCCTTCATCTACTACTACCCCCGCTTGGCCGGCGACAACTTCTGCTTCTAAGCCCCCTCGACCGGGCGGTCTGCGGCCCACGCGGCGGTCTGTACCCGCATCCCCAAAATGAAAAAGGCCAGCGCCGATATCGACGCTGGCCTTTCTTATTGCGGAGTCTATCTCGCGTGCTTACGGCAGAGGCGTGCCGGCGCAGCGGAACGACGGGCCTTTGCCGAACGGCGGTGGCTGCAGATCCTTGCGCCACACACCACCAAGCC
>JAYRFD010001190.1:0-2055 GCA_041908565.1 Polyangia bacterium
AGGCGCGCCTGACGCCGGTCGCCATTGCGGCGGCGGTCTTGCCCGCGCTGCTGTTCGGCTTGAAGTACATCTGGCAGCGCCTGCCCGGCAACGACGGAGCGACGGTGCTGGTGCAGCTTGGGGCGAGCCTGGCGCCCTTCGTTCGCGAAGGGGAAGTCTGGCGTCTGCTGTCATCGACGCTGTTGCACGCGCATCCGGTCACCGTGCTTCTGACCAGCCTGTTTGTGCTGTCGCTGGGCACGACGCTGGAAAAGATCGTCGGATCGGCGCGCTTGTTGACGCTTCTGATCGCAGGATCGCTGGGTGGATCGCTGCTGAGTACGTTCTTGCCGCGCAGCGGACTGGCGCTGATCAGCGTCAGCGGATCGGCCGCGGGCTTTGCCCTGCTGGGGGCCAGCGTGATCATCGCGTTTTCGCCCAACGATCTGCCGGCCGACGACGTTCAGCGCCTGCGCAAGCTGGGGCTGGGCGGTGTGTTCTTCGCGCTGATCACGTCGTTTCTGCCCGGCGTCGAACGCGCCGCCAACCTGGGAGCCTTGGTGGTCGGCCTGTCGTTTGCGGCCAGCGGTGCCCTTCGCGCGCTGCAGCTTTCGCAGGTGCACAAAGGGGCCGGATCGGGGATCGCAGACTTCGTGTTCCGCGGTCTGGCTGCGCTGCTGGGCTTGGCGCTGTTTGCTGCTGTTGCGGTGGCCTTTGTACGCGGGGCGCCCTGGCAAGTGGACACGTCTTGGAAGGGCCGACTGGCGGCCGCGATGGGCCAAGTCTCGACGGGAACAGGGGCATCCGAGGGCACGCAAGCCGGCGCGACCGACAGCGGAAAGACCACCACCAAGGTCGGCGAAAAGCGGCAGTCGGCCACTGGCAACTTGACCTTGGTGCGACGCCCGCTGGGCGACAGCGGCTATTCCATCGAAGTGCCCGAGTCCTTGGGCGAGGCCAGCGAAAAGAGCGAAGCCAATCGCGCGACCTATTACGAATTCGGCAGCCTGGGCGACAAGCAGCAGCTTCTGGCCGTCGTGGTGTACAAGCAGGCCAAGCCGCTGAAGAAAAAGACGCTGCGCATCGCCTTCGATCAAGCGGTGGCGCAGGTCAAAGCCGACCGCTTGCGAGCTCCGGGTGTCAGCGAGCTAACCCCCGCCAAGCGCAGCGAGATCGATGGCTGGCCGACGGTAGAGCTGCACGCGCGCGTACAGGACAGCGTGCAGGGACGCGGCGTGGTGCAAGCGCGAACGAACTACGTCACCGTGCTGTGGTACCTGTACACCGACCTTCTGCCCGAGAGCATGCAGGCCGATCTGCGCGCCGCCGTCAGCAGCCTGCGCGCCGAAGGCGGCGATGCCAGCGACGGCGACAAGAAGAAGAAAAAGAAGCGCCGCTGACCCTGCCGGCCCAGCCCGCCATCGGTCCTAGCGATTCACTGGACGGGCGGCGATGGCGTCGATTTCGACCCGGGCTCCGCGCGGCAGACCCGCAACCTGTACCGTCGCGCGGGCCGGACGGTGATCGGCGGGCAGGTGCCGACCATAGACTTCGTTGACGGCCGCGAAGTCCGCCATGTCGGCCAGGAAGATCGTGGTCTTGACCACGTGCTGCAGACCACAGCCCGCGGCGGCCAGCACGGCGGTTAGGTTGCGCATGACCTGCTCGGTCTCGGCCGCCACATCGCCGGCCCCAACCAAGGTGCCGGTGCTGGGTGAAAGGGCGATCTGACCGGAACAAAAGACCAGCCCTGCGGTCTCTGCTCCGACGGAAACAATGGCTTGCGAATACGGGCCTATGGCCTTGGGCGCTTGATCGGTCGCGATCACCTGCAGCGAAGAATTCATGAACGGCTCCCTGCGAACGGTTGAAAAAAGGGGACGCGAGACAGGGATCTACACCGCCAGGCCGGGCCGCGTCTTTCAGAAATGCAAACGGCTTGCAACTTCCAGAAATGCAAACGGCTTGCAACTTCCAGAAATGCAAACGGCTTGCAACTTCAGCTGTGCAAGCAGCCTATCGCTGAGCGGGGGGCCTGCGGTATCTTGCCGGCGATGAGCTCCTCGTTCGACGGAC
>JAYRFD010001191.1:0-3036 GCA_041908565.1 Polyangia bacterium
GGCCGCGACGGCTCGCGGACCGGGCGAAGACGCGACAGATGATGCCATCGGACCGCGCACGCTGGCGGCGCTGGGTCGCTTTGTGGACACGGTGCAGCGCTATCGCACGGGCTTGCCAGCGGTGCTGCACAGCGGCGGTCTGCACGAACACTGCACCGCGTACCTGCGCGACATGGGCATGCAGGATGAGCTCATTCGCGGCGGCCCCACGCGCTTGGTGGCCGAGCGGCGCCTGCGCAACCTCGACGAGTTTGTGCAGGCGCTGGCGCGCACGGCGGCGCGCGACGGGGCGGGCTTTGATCTGCATGCGCACCTGCAGAAGCTGTCCTTGTCGTCGCAGGATGCCGATGCCGAAGACGAGCTGCGCGACGAAGTGACGCTGTCGACCCTGCACGGTTCCAAAGGTCTGGAGTTTCGCGTCGTCTTTATGTGCGGCTTTGAAGAAGGCCTGCTGCCGCACAGCCGCAGCGTGGCGCCGCGCGCCGCCGATCAGACCTTGGCCAGCCAAGCCCCGGGCGATGCGACCGGCGAATCAAACGGCGACGATGGCGGGCCTCCGTCGGACATCGATGAAGAAAGGCGCCTGTGCTACGTCGGCATCACGCGCGCGCGCGAACGCCTGATGATGCTGTACTGCCGCGAACGCAACGGTCGCATGGAACTGCGCAGCCCCAGCCGCTTTTTGAGCGAGCTTCCCAAAGAGCTCTTGGTCTGGCGCGATCTGGAAGTGCCGGGCAGCGCACCCACCGTGAAGAACCAAGAGTCGCTGGCCCTGGACGCGCTGGCCAAGATGCTGGCCTTGGGCGACAACGGCTGATGCTGGCGTCGTCGGCGACGGATTCTGCGAAGGCCGCCGGAATGCCGATTCCAGGCCACCTGTTGCACGAACGACGCACCATGCCCGAACCTGCTAGCGTCTTTTTGCAGGCGCCTATGCAAACAAGGAACCAACGATCATGAGTCTGTTCGGCAATATCCTGTGGTTGATCTTCGGTGGGTTCATCGCGGGCTGCGGTTACATCTTGGGCGGCTTGCTGATGTGTCTGACGGTGATCGGCATTCCTTTCGGCATGATGTCGATTCGCCTCGGCTTTGCGACCTTTGCTCCATTTGGCAAGCGCATCGTCGAGCGGCCGGATGCCAACAGCACGCTGCGCATCGTCTTCAACATCGTGTGGCTGTTGCTGTTCGGTTGGGAGATCGCCATCACGCACCTGGCGTCTGCCGCGCTGTGCGCTGTGACCATCATCGGGATTCCGTTCGCGGTGCAGCACATCAAGCTGATTCCGCTTGCGCTGTTCCCGTTCGGGCGCAGCTTGGAATAAGCAGGCCGCCATGCCGATCTCCATTCGACCGGTTGTGGCAGCGGACATCGCGGGGGTGGTGTCCTTGGTCGGCGATACCTTGGCAGAGTTCGGGCTGCAGTTTGGCGTCGGAGCCGAGACCGATCTGGCCCTGCACCGCCTGCCTGCGTCTTATGTTGATGTGGGCGGCCAGTTCTTTGTCGCCGTCGATGAAAGCGGGACGGTGCTTGGCACCGCAGGGGTCTGTCCGGTGGCGCCGGATGTCTTTGAGCTACGCAAGATGTACCTGCGGCAAAGCGCCCGCGGACAGCAGCTGGGTCTTCGCCTGTACCAAGCCTGCTTGGACTTCTGTCGGCAGCGCGGTGCCAAGGCCATCGTGCTGGATACCGTCGAAGCGATGCAAAAGGCGATCGCGTTCTATGAACGCCTGGGCTTCCGACGCGATGACGCGCAGGTTCGTGGATCGCGCTGCACGCGGGGCTATCGCTTGGATCTGTAGCCGCGCCGGCGTGCGTGCCACTTGCGGGGCGGACTACGGGCGGAAGGCGATCTCGGACACATGGCCCGTGATCGTCGATGGCGCGGTCGATGTGCCGCCGAAGTACAGACCCGATGCCCACTTCAGACCGCTGGCCGAGGTTCGCGGACAGCTGCGCGGCAGCGTGGTGGTGGCGTTGATGATTCGCCCGCGGACCGTGCCGCTGACGGAAAAGCGGTACTGCGCTCCGTCGATGTAGACGCGATAGCGCAGCGGCGCATCGCTGGCCAGATCCGCGGCGTCCAGCGTGAACAGCGGCGCCATCGACCACAGGTGCGTCCCGTTGTTGTTGGCGTAGGCCGTCACTTCCAAGACCTTGGGCGTGGTGTCGATGCGCCAGCGCCAGCCGAACATCGCGCCGTTTCGCGACAGGTCCAGCGTCCCGCAGTCGGAAAAGCCCGGCAGCTTGTTCCAGTCCAGCTGGTCCTCGGGCTGCGTCGGACGCGTCAGCACATAACTGGCAGACGAGTTGAAGCGAAACTGATAGTCGCGACCGCTGACGTCAGTAAACCAGGCCAGCGGATTTCCGGCTGTGCCGCCGCGGATGCTGGCGCTGTGCGCGCCGACGTCGATCGTGTACTGGGCCCAGCCCGCAGTCAGCCCATCGAGCGCTCGATCGGACGCAGCAGCAAGCGCTGCTTGGCTTCTCGCTTCGTCGGATTCAGCAGCCGATTCATCGGTCGTACCGATCGCATCGGCCGCGTCAGCTGCATCGACCGCCGTGGCAGCTCCGCTGATCAGCAGCAGCGACCCACACAGCCCAAGGCATCGCAGCGTCGGGCGACCAGAACGGAAAAGGGAAGGAAGCGGAACGATTCGCATGCCGGCACTGTACGCCGTTTTGCCGCGGTGTTGGGCGCTGCCGGCAAGCCGCGTGGCGTGGGCCGCACCCACTTGAATTCAGCGGGACACACCGCTTCCGTCGCCTGTATCCTGAACGCATGCTGCGAGACGCAGTGGACGCCGACCGCTGCCTCGCAGGGGCCAACGCCAGATGAACCCACCATCCCGTTCCGCGCCGCGCATCGACCTTGCTGATGGCATCGCGATCTTGCCGTTGCGCAACCGTGTGCTGTTTCCCGGCTCTTTTCTGCCCATCGACATCCGTCGTCCTTCGTCGAAGAGGCTGGTGCAAGACGCGCGAACCACGGGCCAGGTGATTGGCGTTCTGACCCAGCGCGATTCAGCGACGGA
>JAYRFD010001192.1:0-2055 GCA_041908565.1 Polyangia bacterium
ACCGATGGAGTGGGAAACGCGGCCCGCTTCAACAACCCGACGGGTGTGGCGTGCGACCGGCAGGGCAACGTCTATGTCTCGGACAATTCGGGCCACGTGATCCGCAGCGTTGTTGTCGCGACGCGGAGAGTGGACGTGTTCGCCGGCACGAAAGATCTTGCGGGGAAGAACGATGGGCCTCGTGCCAGCGCTCGCTTCAACTTTCCCCAGGGGCTGTCCTTTGATCCCGCGGGCTTCTTGTACGTCGCAGACAGCGGCAACCGATCGATCCGCAAGATCGATCTGGGCAAAGGCGACGTCACCACCTTTGTGGGACCGTCGCAGCCACGCAGCGGCGTCAAGCTGGGGCCGCTGCCTGGGCGGGCCAACTACCCGCGCGCGGTGCTTTGGCTTGGCTCTGCGGGGCTGGTCTTCAGCGATTCGTTCGAGAACTCCATTCTTCGCGCGCTGTAGCCGAGGCGTCGTTCCGGCGACCGCCGTGCTCGCCGATTCCTTCGCGCCGCGCCGCTCCGCCACAGGAAGCTGGGCAGCGCCAAGCCCAATCCGATCCTGGCGTTCGACCGCCCGCAAAATTGACAGCAGCGACGAGCCATCCTTACAGTCGAGGGCCCGAGAAAGCGTGCGGCCCGCGCCCATGGATCCCCCAGGCCGGGACCGCACTCCCTGCACTGTGAGGCGACCATGAACACGTCCCGTCTGTTTGGCGCAGCCGCGCTGGCCCTTGGATCCCTGACCTTCGCCTGCGGCCCCCTGGAACAAGACAGCCGCACTCTGTCGCAGTCCGAAGGCGGCGAAAAGCGGACGCGACCCAGCGGCCCCGTGATGGACTTCACGATCACCAAGCCCATGCTCAACCGCATGTGGGGCAGCGGAGACAAGGACATCTGGGGCGCCGGACCCGACGGCCTGATGCTGCACTGGGACGGCAAGGTGTGGCGCCGAATCGCTGTGCCCACCGGCAACAACCTGCTTGCGATCTGGGGCAGCAGCGACAAGGACGTCTGGGCCGTCGGCGAAGGCGGCGTTGTCATTCGCTATGACGGCACAAGCTGGAGCCGTTCGACCACGCCCGTGCCCGACACCGCCGCGCTGAACGACATCTGGGGAACCAGCGGCAGCAACATCTGGGCTGTTGGCGACCGTGGCGTGATCATCCAGTTCAACGGCTCGGCCTGGGGCGCGTTCAGCTTGCCCGCGATCAACAACCTGCTGACGGTCTGGGCGGCCAGTACCACCGACGCGTGGATCGGCGGCGACCTGGGCATGCTGCTGCGCTGGGACGGATCATCGTGGCAGGAACAGCCCAGCAACAGCACGCTGGCGTATCTGCACATCCGCGGCACGGCGCCAAACCGCGTATATGCCGCGCGCAAGGACGTCGATTTGCAGTTCTTCGACGGCACCAAGTGGGCGCGCCTGTCGGCTGGAATTCCTGCGACCCGCTTGTGGATGACCGGCGACACCGACGTCTGGGCATTCGGCCTGTCGGACACGTACCGTTACAACGGCATGATGTGGACTTCGGCGTCGCTGTATACGGCGTCTGCGCTGTGGAGCAACGGCCCCAGCCTGGCGTGGGCCAACGCCAGCACATCGATGGTCCGCTACAACGGCACCAGCTGGTCCACGAACTGGTAGCTACAGCACGGCCAGCGCGTGAACCAGGCGCCACAGGCCGATGCGCAGGTGGCCGTCTTCGATCAGCGCCCGCCGTCGCCAAAGCTCGCGCAGGGGGATGAACGACAGCGAGCTGTCGGCCACGCTGCCGGCATCGACTTCGGCCAAAAGCGGGTACACCTGTTCGGGCGTGGCGCCGACGGCAGGGTAGTACTTGCCGCCCAGCGGCCAGCTGCGCAGCGTACGCAGGCCAAACTGCAGGCGTAGCTGCAGGGAAAGCCAGGCCTCTGCCGCCGTCAGATCGGCGATCGTGCGCGGCAGTCGCCAGGCCGGATTGGTGGCAAAGCGCGACGATCCGCTGAACGCTTGCGGCGCCGGCAGATCGCGTCCCTCGATGCCGACTAACACATCGTCGGGCGTGGGGCCCACGCGCAGGAC
>JAYRFD010001193.1:0-3339 GCA_041908565.1 Polyangia bacterium
AAAGGTCAGGGGCGTGCGATGGCTCATGGTGGCGCTTCCAAGTGGTGGCAGGAACAGGAACGACGGGCGGGATCGCGAAGGTCACGGCGATGCACCGCCGCAACGCGCGCACTATGAACCAAGCGCAGATTGCGAACAAGCTCGCTCAAGCGGGCTGCCCGATTACGGGCCAACAGCGCCTGCGCAGCGACGGAGCTTTGTGAAAAGGTGAACGAAGAAGGAAGGCGAGACGAAGCAGCTACAGGATGTTGGAAGCCAGCTCGGCCAGCGGCGATCGCTCGCCTTTGAGCAAGGTGATGGTGCCCGCCAAGGCGCGCCCTTTGAAGCGCTCGACCACGGTCGTCAGGCCGTTGTTGCTGGCATCGACGTAGGGGTTGTCGATCTGGTAGGGGTCGCCGGTTAGCACGATCTTGGTGTTGTCGCCGACGCGCGTGATGATCGTCTTGACCTCGTGCGGGGTCAGGTTCTGGGCTTCGTCGACGATCATGAACTGGTTGGGAATCGATCGACCGCGGATGTAGGTCAGCGGCTCGATCGCCATCAGGCCCATGTCGACCAGATCCTGATGAGACTGTCCCTGTCGTCGATCGCGCTGACTCGTGCCGTTTGACTGCGACAGGTTCAGCAAGAATTCGACGTTGTCATAGATCGGCTGCATCCACGGATTCAGCTTTTCTTCGACGGTGCCGGGCAAAAAGCCAATGTCGCGGCCCAGCGGAAAGATCGGTCGCGACACCAAGAGCTTGGAGTAAACGCGCTCTTCCGTGACTTTCTGAAGGCCGGCGGCGATGGCCAAAAGCGTCTTTCCCGTGCCGGCTTTGCCGACCAAGGTCACCAGCTTGATGTCGTCGTTCAGCAGCAGATCCAACAGGCAGTGCTGTTCTTTGTTGCGCGGTCGCACGCCCCACACGCCCTCGCGCAGCTTGCGCGTCGGTAGAACCGCATTCTGCGCGGTGTCGATGCGACCCAGCGCCGTCTGCGATGGATTTTCGCGACTGCGCAGCAGCAGGTACTGGTTCATGAACACGGCGCGCGGCCAGTCGGCAGCGGCCGCTTTGACGGCATCCAGCGAAAGTCGACCGTCTTGATAGAACGTGTTGATGATCTCGCCACCGACTGTCACTTCGGCGCAGCCGGAATACAGCTCTTCGATGGTGATGCGCTCGACATCGTAGTCGACAGCGCTTAACCCAAGAGCGTCGGCGCGAATGCGCAGGTTGACGTCCTTGGTCACCAGGATCGTCGGCGTACCCGGGTTGCTGTCGCGCACACGCAGCGCCGTCGCCAGGATCATGTTGTCGGCGCTGTGCCCCGGCCGCATGTTCGACAGCGTGGTCGGCAGATCGGCCGTTGCGATCGCAACTTTCAGCAGGCCGCCGTTCTTCAGCTTCACGCCATCGGCCAGGTGCCCTTGCTCGCGTAGCTCGTCGAGCTTGCGGCAGACTTCACGAGCACTGCGTCCGCGATCCGACAGCTCTTTTTTGAACTGGTCGACTTCTTCCAGGACCACGATCGGAATCACGACGATGTTGTCAGCGAACTGAAACATCCCCAGCGGATCGTGCAAAAGGACGTTGGTATCGAGGACAAAGTGCTTCTGCATGCAGGCCTTCGCTTATTGCGTTTTCTTGCGGGTGTGAACTTCGTCTTCGGCCCAAGGTGGGGGCGGCGCCAGCTTCACAGGTGGCGGGGCTGGCGGCAGCGGTGGCGGGGCGGATCCCCCTCCCGTTCCCGGCGGCAGCACCGCCCCCGGAATCGCCGGCGGCGCCTGTTCGGTCAGGCGCGTGATCAGCGCGACGCAGTCTTTTTCAGGCAGCGCTTCTGCGCGATCGAAGATCAGGCGATCTTGCATCGCTACCGCGAATTCCTCGTCGGTCAGGCGACCGCGTTCGTGGTTTCGGCGCACGATGCGGTCGATGTACTTTTCCCATTTCTCGTCGGGAGCGCCCTTGCAAAAGTGGATGTAGCGGCGCTTGGGGTTCGGCAGGATCGACGAAAACCAAGCGGCTTCGCGCGGTGTCAAATCCTTAGCAGGCTTGCCAAAATAATGGCGCGACGCCTTGCCGATGCCATACAGGTACGGCCCAAACTCAATGGCGTTGAAGTAGATCTCAAGGATGCGCCGCTTGATCGGGTTGATGTCGCGCAGCGGGCTGTAAGCCTGGGCCGCAGTGACCGGCGCGCCCGGTGCTGCCGTCGTCGCAGGATCAGGAACCACCAGCTGACCCGCAGCGGCCGCCGCAGCCGCCGCTGCTTCTTTGGCCGCGGCCGCATTTTTTTGCAGCTTGGTCAGCCAGTACTGGTTCGGCGACATGCCTTTGCCAATCGCTTTGAGCATCTCAGCCTCGTCGGTGAGATAGCTCTCCAGATACCAGGTCAAGAACAGCTCTTGCAGCTTGCGCGACAGCGTCTTTTCGCGCGACAAGAGGACGTTCTTGACCATCTGCATGGTGATCGACGACGCGCCCAGGCGGAAATAGCCGCGCTCTAGGTTCGACTGCAGCGCGCTGCGGAATTCCGGCAGGATGAAGCCGCGGTGACGCAGGAAGCCGTTGTCTTCCGTCGTCATGATCGAGTTGATCAGGTGCGGCGAGATCTGGTCATACGGCACGAAGTCGGGGTTTTCTTCGCCGATGACAAAGCGAAGCTCGCGGTCGCCTTCGATCAAGACCGAGTGTTCAAATGCCGCAAGCAAGCGCGTGGCCAGCATCTCTTTGGGTGCTTCCAGCACTTTGCAGCCGTCGATGCCAACCTTGCCGCTGAGCTGAACCGGTTCGTCCTTGGGATCCTTGGTCGCGACGACCGGCCCACCATTTGGCCCCACACGACCCGTCTTCGGCTTGGCCACCGGAGGAGGAGGCGGCGGCGGCGGCGGTGCATCAGCCCCTTCTTCTTCTTCCAGCGCGTTGGGATCACGGGCCGGCGGCAGCTTCATCAGCTTGGCGAAGTCGACGAACAGGCGCACATCCGTCGAAAACGTCCCGCCCAGCTTGAAGTCGCGGATGCGCGGCACGATGGCGTCGGGAAGCGAATCCAGCAGTCCCTGGCAAGCGATGGGTGGCACCGTCAGGTGCAGCGACACGGTGCGCCAGCGCTCGCGCCAGCTTCGACCGGGCGGTGGCGCCGCCACACCCGGACCGGTAGGAGGCGCAGCGACGGCCGCAGCAGGGGCAACAGTCGGCGCGTTGGCAGGTGCGTCGCCGCGACCCGCGGGCTGCGCTTCGGCTTCACCTTCCAGTTCAGCCGTCGCGCCGTTCCAGCTGACACTGGCTTTTTCCAAGCGAAAGCGCCGAGTCTTCAGATCAATCCGCCCGCGCGCCGCCACATCAAAGCCCAGAT
>JAYRFD010001194.1:0-2948 GCA_041908565.1 Polyangia bacterium
AAGACGATACGGCGCTGTGGCTGTTCCGCGCCGAACACCACTATCTGCGCGTGCAGGTCGATGGCGATGCCGCGGTCATGACGGCGATCGATCGTCGCGGCAACGTGCTGGATCGCGTCGCCTTGCACGAACCTCCCGGAGACGCGCCGCCCCTGCGTCAGCTGAGTCCAGACCTGCCAGCCCAGCCACCACGTCCGCGCTGGATGATCCCACCGCGCCTGCAGCGTGTGCCGCTGCTGTCGATGTCGGGCGCGGCCCGCGACACCAGCGAACCCGGTCGACCGGCCGGCGCGCTGGTGCTGCTGGGCCTATCCAGCATCACCCTGGTGGCGGGCGTCTGGGTCCTGATCCGCCCACTGCGTCGACGACAGCGCTCGCAAAGCTAGCGCCGTCAGCCAACGATCCACAGTGCCGCTCGGACGAATCCGATCGGGCGGACTGGGTTAGCGCGACAAGCGGTTGCGACCGGCTTTCTTGGCGCGGCCCACTGCGTCTTGCACGCTGCGGATAAAGCTGGCGGCGTCGGATTCGCTGGTCAAAGCCACCGCCCCGGCCGACAGCGTGACGACAACGAGATCGCCATCGGACTGCACGGCTTCGCTGGCAATCGCTTGGCGAAGCTCGTCGCCATGGGTCGCTGCTTGTTCGCTGTCCACTTCCGGCAGCAGCAGCAGAAACTGCGAGCCTTCGTAGCGACACAGCACTTCAAAGCGATCCAAGCGAGCCAGCGTCCGTCGAGCCAGCTCATGGATGACGTGATCGCCGGTCAGGTGTCCGAAGGTCTCGTTGATGACCTTCAGCTGATCGATGTCCAGGGCCACCAGCGAAAGCGCTCGCCCAAAGTGGCGCGCGCGAATCATCTCGCGTTCCAGCAGATCGACGAAATAGCGACGGTTGAAGCAGCCGGTTAAGGCGCAGGTGCCGGCGATCTTGAACAGCTCTTCATGCACGGCGGCAACCACGTTCGGACCGCCAAAGAAGCGGAAAATGGCGTTGCCGATCTTGATGTAGTCGCCGTCCGAAAGAGCCTGTTCGCGCACCGACTCGTTGTTGACGTAGGTGCCGTTGGTCGACTGCAGATCGGCCACCGACCAGCCATCTTCACCGCGTGCCAAGCGAGCATGGCGGCGCGACACCGAGTCGCGATCAACCTGGATGTCGGCATCGCTGCTGCGTCCGATGATCAGCTCGTCACCGACCAGGTCATAGCGGCAACCGACTTCGGGAGAGTCCAGCGTGCCGGCGTAGACCAACAGCAGGCAAGGCTG
The DNA here is from genome assembly GCA_041908565.1 of Polyangia bacterium. Taxonomy (GTDB): domain Bacteria; phylum Myxococcota_A; class Polyangia; order Palsa-1104; family JAEUJZ01; genus JAEUJZ01. The sequence continues at coordinate 1,269 of JAYRFD010001194.1, forward strand.
TCCGCGCTGCGGCTGTCCCGAGCGCACCGTATGCTTCCGCGATTTCCAGTCATCCATGGGGAGCCCTGTCGGTAGCGTATCAAGATTCCCCAGGGGATAGAAGTGCCTACACCTGCTTCCACGCGGCCAGCGTCAATCCGCAGGCCAGCGCAAAGAACCACGGCGGCGACAGCGTGCCCCAAAGCTGACTGAACGCTCCGCCGGCCACGAAGCCGACGCCCAGCGTGCCGAACCACAGCGCCATCACCAAGCCGCGCAGACGCCGCGGCGCAATTAGCAAAAGCAGCACCGGGCCAAGCGGCGCGACGCACAGCTCTCCGACAGTGATGGCAACCAGGGCCACGACCAGCCAAGCGACGTGCGTTTTTTCAACGCCAGACACGTCCTGCGTCGACAGCAGCGCCGCCAACAGAAGGACGAAGAAGCCCGCGGCCATCGCCAGAAAGCCCAGCCGCAGCTTGCCCAGCGTGCTGGGCTCCTGATTCCGCGCGCGCAGCCGACGAAACACCGCCATCAGGCCCGGCGCCAAGACCACCACCAAGGCCCAGGGCAGCGCTGCGACGACGCTGATCGGCAGGGTCCAGCCCAGCACGCGGCGATCCACGCTGCCTTCGGCCCACAGAAGCAGCGTGCTTGAGCACTGCGCGTAGACCATCCAGAAGCCGGCCAGGGCGACGCACAACATCATCACGGTCCCCGGCGACAGCAGCCCGTCCGATCCGCCGTTCACCGGTGCGCACCCACTGTCGTCGGAAACCGAAGCATCGGCGGTCGGCGCAGACTGTCCACGCGGAGCGACCGATCGAGAGCCCCCGCAGGCCACGGACGCGGGCACGCCCCAGTACAAAAGGCCAATCGCAAACAGCATGCAACCGACCGCCACGGCAGAAATCGCCGACCAGCCGCTGGCTTGCTGCAGACCCTCGCTGGTCAGCGGAGCCAGCATGCCGCCGACGTTGACCAGCGCGTGCATCCAGGTATAGGCCTCGTCTCGACGGGGCGCGGGCGGGGCGGCGGGCAGTGCGGCCGCAGAATCGGTCTGGACCGCCGATGCAGACGGCGCAGCGGAATCAGTCGGCGAAGCGCCTTCGCACAAGGCATCCAGCAGCAGCTGAATTCCGGGTCGAAACAGACCGGCCCCGACCAGCAAGCAGCCGCAGCCCAGCAGCAGCGCGATCTGCCGATCGCTGGTCAGCGCTAGATAGCCAAGCGCGATGCCCGCGCAGCCCAGCACGCACGCCGCTCGAGCCGGCAGCCCGCGATCGCACAGCACGCCGCCCAGAAGTGGCGTGATGTAGGAAGCAGCCAGCACGTACCCCACCCAGGCCGCCGCCTGGCCTGCCGAAAATCCCCAGCGCCTCTGCAGCTGAAAAACCAGCAGCGACGTCAATAGACCCGACGCAAAGCGCTCGACCGCTACGGCAAGGATCAGTGCCCGACGGGCCAGGCGCTGGGCGGCATCGGGACGCGGGCGATCTCTGTGCGGGGGGCGAATGGCGGGCATGGCGGGGACTCCTTCCGTTCAACAGATCGGGATGGGGCGGCGGCGCGGCGCTGGCGAATCAGCTTGGCCAGCTCTCGCTGCTTTTCGGCCGAGACCCGCATCGGGGTCACCAAGGCCGGCTGGTCCGAGGCCTGCAAAAGAAAGTCGAGGACCTCTTGCTGGCGTCGCAGGATCCG
>JAYRFD010001195.1:0-3990 GCA_041908565.1 Polyangia bacterium
CGGCCTGTTCATCATTGAAGGCGCGCGCCCCAATGACTCGCGCGTGTACCTGGCCGCCGCCGAGGTGTCGCAGCTTTATCACTACGGCGCTGCAACATCGATCGTGCCCGCCGGCTTCATCGAAAGCATCGAGTACATGCCGCACAACTTCGGCGTGCGTTACGGTCGCGCGACCGCCGGTGCGATTGATGTCGATCTGCGCGCTGGTCGCCGCGATCGCTGGCATGGCGCCGTCGATCTGAACCCCATCCACATCGGCGTCGAAGCCGAGGGACCACTGGGCACGCCCAAGGGACTGAAGAACACCCCCGAAGGCAAGCGCCCGTCGCTGCTTTTGGGGTTCCGTCGCAGCTTCATGGATGCCGGTCTGGCCTTGGCCAATGAACTTGGGGGCGGTCCGCCGGGCCTGCGCTTCGTCAACGCGCCGATCTATTACGACTACCAGGCCGTGCTGACCGTGCCGACCGGACCCGGCAGCCTGCGCGTGATGGCCCTGGGTTCCGACGACAACATTGGGCTGCGCTTTGCCAGACCGCAGGATCTGGATCCCAGCGTCAACGGCGAATTCGCCACGCACATCCAGTTCCATCGCGGGGTCTTGCGCTGGACCGGCCGCGTCGATGGCTGGGACGTCCTTCTGCAGAACACCACCGGCTTCACCAGCACCGACCTGCGCGTCGGCCGCAGCGTCGAACTAAAGATCGACGCCATCAACAGCGATACGCGCATGGAAGTGCGGCGGCAGATCCTGCCGTGGATGCGCGTGCTTTTCGGCAGCGACATTCAGATCGCGCACGTCATGATGCACGCGGCCGTGCCGGTGCCGCTGCGCGAAGGCGAATTTCAGCGCCCGCCCGGCGTGCTGACCAAGCTGCGCATCGACAGCGCCGACCCGTATATCAACCCCGGCTACTACGTCGAGCTTTCGCTGAAACCGCACGAGCGCATCTCGCTGACTCCGGGCCTGCGCGTCGATTACTTCAGCTACTTGGGGCGCATCAACGTGGATCCGCGTCTGTCGGGTCGGCTGCGCCTGTCGCCGATCACGTGGCTGAAGTTCGGAGCGGGTCTGTACGGCCAAGATCCGGCGCCGCAGGATTACTTCGCGGCCTTCGGCAACAGCCGCCTGCGCTTGGAACGGGCTGGTCAGCTGTCGCTGGCCGTTGAACAAGCCTTGTGGAAAGGCCTATTCGTCGAGATCACGGGCCTGTACAAGCACCTGTGGGACTTCGCCGGCCCGTCCGAGCTTTCGCGTCGCTTCGGTGGCGGCGACCAGCCCAGCGACATTCGCCCCGAGCGCACGGCCAGCTTGGTCGCGGGTCGTATCTTCGGCGGCACGCTGCTTCTGCGGCAAAAGCTGTCGCGTTATCTGTTCGGCTGGGTGTCGTATTCGCTTCTGCGCAGCGAACGCCGCGACTGCGACACCTGCACCTTTCGCATCTTCGACTTCGATCAGACGCACGTGCTGATCGCCGCCGTGCATGCCTACCTGCCGTACAAGTTCGAGCTTGGCTTTCGCTTCCGCTACATGACCGGCTTCCCGTACTCGCCGGCCCGCGGCGGCTTCTTCGACAGCGACGCTGACCTGTATCAGCCGCAGTTCCCCAGCGCCAGCGAACGCAACTTGGAACGCATCGAAGACTTTCATCAGCTAGACATTCGCTTGGACCGCACGTTCACGTTCAAGACGTGGCGGCTGAAGCTGTATATCGACGTCAGCAACGTGTACAACCACCCGCAGCCGGAACAGACGGTGTACAGCTTCGATTACTCGCAGCGCGCCTTTATCACCGGCCTGCCCATCCTGCCTTCGTTCGGTCTACGTGCCGAGCTTTAGCCGCGCGTCACGCCGGCAAAGGAGCCATCGATGCGTCGCCTGTGCATCATTCCGCGCTGGGGAGGCGGACCCGATCACGACTTCTATCCCTGGCTGCGCGAGAGCCTGCAAGCGGAGACTCCGCCGCGCTTTTCGTCGATCCTGAGCCCAGCGATGCCAACCCCCGGCACGCCGACCATCGACGGGTGGGTCAATCGCATCGCCCAGGTGCTCAGCGAACCGTCGGTCGATCCGCAAGCGCCGACCACGCAGCCCGCGCAAACCAATCAGACCGATCCAGTCGATCAGACTGATAAGGCGGATCTTGCCGAGCGCTTGCGCAACACGGTGCTGATGGGTCACAGCGTGGGCTGCCAAGCGGTGCTGCGCTATCTGTCCCGCTTGCCGCCCAAAACTGAGCTGGCCGCAGCCATCTACGTCGCTGGCTGGTTCACTGTCGACCGCCCGTGGGACAGCATCCTGCCGTGGATACACACGCCGCAGGACTTTGCCGTGGCGCGACAGCGGGCCCGCCAGCACATCGTCCTGCTATCAGACAACGATCCCTTTACCGCCGACTACCAGGCGACCGCCGCGCTGTTCCAGGAACGCTTGGGGGCCACCGTCATCGTGGCTCCGGGCCGTCGCCACTTCAACGATCGGCAAGAACCCGACGTCCTGCAGATCCTGCACACATCGCTTCTGTAACCAAAGGACGCCCCGGCCCGCCGATCAGCGCGCGCTGCTGGGTCGCTTCGCTTGTTTGATCCGCGCCTGCTCGCGGGCCAGCAGGCGGTCGATGCGAATGCCGTCGATCGTCAGGCCCTGGATCTGGGCGTCGCGGATCTGCACGTCGCGCAGGTCGACGTTTTCTAGCTGCGCCTTGGCCAGCGTCACATCGTCGGCCCGCAGGCGCCGCAAGTCGACATTGTGCAGCAGCGCCCCGCTAAGTACGACGTCGTCCAAGCGCACGTGACGTAGATCGGTGTTGTGCAAGGTGGCCCGCCGCGCATCGACGTCGTCCACCTGCAGGCCCCGCAGGTCGCAGCGATGCAGACTTGCGCCCGCCAGATCAACGTCGTCAAACACCGCGCCCTGCAGCAAGCAGGCGGAAAAGCGCTGTGGCTCCTTCGACCGACGCGCAGACGTGTTCGACGACGCCCCCGGCTTTCGGGTCTGTGACTTCGACTTGCGAGGCGCTTGCTCCGGCATCTGGCTTCCTCCTTCACGGTGGCAGCGACCGCCCATCGCAGTCGCCCGATCGACTGTACACCGCAAGGTGTGCGGCCCGGCCCGCGGGTCCCCCGCCAAGCCCAGCCATTTTCAAGATTGTCGCGTGCGCGGTCACGGCGGCGCTGCACTTGTCACAAATTGTCATCAATTCGCCCGTGCGGAATACGAAGTAATACAAGGAAGTACTGGCAGACAGGGGGCAGGAATTTTATCGTACTTGATAGCTAGATTGTCTAGCGCGGACTCAACAACAACCATCGAGGGGATTGCAATGTACAAGCGAATTCAGCTGGCTGTGGCAACCGTTTCCTTGGCTTCGTTGACCCTGCTGGTGGGCTGCCCGTCATCGGAAAACAGCGAACCGGCCAAGCCTGCGGCCAAGGTCGAAAGCCCGGCCCCGGCGACCGACAAGCCCGCGGGACCAGCGACGGCTTCTGCACCAAGCGCTGCCGCCCCGGAAAACGCCGCGGTGGCCAAGGCGGATGCTCCCGCTGCGGTCCCGGCCCCGGCGGCAGCCCCCGCCCCGGCCCCGGTCGCCCCGACCGAAAAGTAGTGCACGGGCGCGCCGATCCGGCAGACCGCCCGCCCCGCGCCCCGGCATCCCGCACAGGCGCGCTACATCGCGCATAGATATCTCAATAAATACACACATACAACTTTCGCTAATGCGGTATGTCGGGCCTCGGTGTGGGCAGCCAGGTCAGCCCCTGGGCGCGCTCGCGCAGGAAGGGGCTCTCGGCGATGACTCGCAGCGCCTGAGCCTTCGCATCGGGGGCCAGCGTCGGCGTGCGGCTGATGATGTCCACCCCGGCCGGCGTGGCCAGGGTCGGGGTGAAAAACAGAATCAGCCAGCCTTGCTCTGGCGCTCCGCCTGCGACGGCCCAGGTGCTGCTGAACAGGCGCAGCCAGCCACGGCCACGCCACACGAACTGCGACCGGAC
>JAYRFD010001196.1:0-2288 GCA_041908565.1 Polyangia bacterium
CCAGCGGTCGCATCCGACCCGCCGACGACGCAGCGCTGGCCGAAGCCAGCCGCCTGTTGCATCGCGATCAGGTGGTGGCCTTTCCGACGGAAACGGTATACGGCCTGGGGGGCAATGCCGTTTCGCCACGAGCGATCGAGCGCATCTATGCCGCCAAAGGACGACCGCGCTGGAACCCGCTGATCGTGCACGTTCCGTCGGCGGATGCGGCGCGGGACTTGGTCGCGGCCTGGCCCGATTCCGCAGCTCTTTTGGCGCAGCGCTTTTGGCCTGGTCCCCTGACGCTGGTGCTGCCCCGCGCGTCCACCGTCCCAGGCGACGTCAGCGCAGGGCGACCCACCCTGGCCTTGCGGGTCCCGCAGCACCCGGTGGCGCTGCGTCTGCTTTTCGCCTGCGATCTGCCGCTGGCGGCGCCTTCCGCCAATCGATCGCAGGGGATTTCGCCGACCCGCGCCGAGCACGTCGAAAGCAGCCTGTCGCCGGCTGACGTACCGCTGATTCTCGACGGAGGTCCATGCCTGCACGGCATCGAATCGACCGTGATCGATCTGGGCTCGTCCGTGCCCCGTCTGCTGCGTCCGGGAGCGGTCCCCCTTTTTGCCCTGCGCCAAGCCTTGTCCGATCTGGGCCTGTCGCTGTCAGCGCCGGCCGCTGCCTTCTCGGAAGCGCATGCCGAGCTGGCCGTCGATGAACGTGCGCCCATGTCGCCGGGCATGATGCGGCGGCACTATGCTCCGCGCACGCCGCTTCACTTGCTGCCCAGCGCGCAGAGCGATGCGTTACTGGCCCTGCCTGCCCCGCGCGGTCTGCTGTGTCATGTCGATGTACCCGACTTGGCTCGACACTGCGCGATCATCGAACGCCTGCCCAGCGATGCCGCCGGCTACGCCGCTGATCTGTACGCCGCACTGCACCGGCTCGATGATGCGCAGCCTGGCTTGGCCAGCATCGCGGTGCTACCCCCGCCTATGCCCCAGCACAGCTCGGATGCCGACGATCTGTGGCTGTCGATTCACGATCGCTTGCGACGGGCGGCGGCCCCCGCGGATTCCAGCACGCCAACTACCGTCTGAGGACTGTCCATGCTGCCCCTGCCCCATGACTTGTCTCCCGCGGACTTTGGGATCCCGACGCAAACTGGGCCCTGTCGCATCGTCTACGAGACGGTGCAAAGCAAAGCCCTGGCCGGCAGTGCTTTTGGCGATCCGACGACTCGCTTGGTGCCCGTGATCCTGCCGCCGGGCTACGACGAAAATCCAAGCCGGCGCTATCCCGTGATCTACGTCCTGGCCTCGTTTGCCAGCACGGGCTGGCAGCTTCTGACGCGATCGCCACTTGCCGAGTCCTTCGACGAACGCCTGGCCCGCCTACACGCCGATCGCAGCCTTGAGACCCCGCTTGGCGAGTGCATCTATGTGCTGCCGGACTGCTTCACGGCGCTGGGTGGCAGCCAGTACGTCAACTCGCCCGTGCTGGGACACCACGAAGATCACATCGTCCACGAGCTTGTGCCGCACATCGATCGCCGCTATCGCACGCAGGCCGAAGCGGCCCATCGCGGCATTCTGGGTCGATCGTCGGGCGGCATCGGCGCGCTGTGGCTGGCGATGAACCACCCGTCGGTGTTTGGCGCGGTTGCCAGTCACGCCGGCGATGGATCATTTCGCACAACAATGCCCCATATGATCCTGCCGTTCTGCCGCGTCGCGCGACGGTATGGCGGGCCGGAAGCTCTGCTGAAGAAGTGGCTGTCGCTGGGCAAAGGCCCACGCAGCGGAGATCTTTTCGATCCGATGACGGTGCTGGCCAGCGGCGCTGCGTACAGCCCCGATCCGTCCGCCGAAATGGGTTTCGCCCTGGCCTTCGACTGGCGCAGCGGAGAGATCAACGACGCGGTCTTTCAGCGCTGGCTGCGCTTCGATCCCGTTGAGATCTGCCTGAAAGATCCCTATCGCCACGCGCTGGCCAGCATGCGCCTGATCTACCTGGATGCCGGGCTGCGCGATGAATACTTCCTGGACTTCGCCGCCCGCGGCTTGGCCGAGCGTCTGCGCAGCGTCGGAATCGCCGTGCTGCACGAAGAATTCGACGACGGCCACCGCAGCACAAACTATCGCTACGATCGCAGCCTGCCGCTGTTGTCGCAGGCGCTGCGATAGGGCGCGAAGACGGCTACGCGGGATGTAGCTCGATCACGACGGCTTCTGGGGGGCAGTTCACGCGGCACGGCAGCCAGTGTCCCAGGCCGCTGGACACAAACAGCTGCGAGGTCTCCTCGACGGAGCCAG
>JAYRFD010001197.1:0-3972 GCA_041908565.1 Polyangia bacterium
CGCTGCGTCTGGTCCACGACGACTTCGCGGTGCATGAGCTGCGTCGCGCGGCCGCTGTGACGGCACAAGCCCATGAAGCCGGTCGTCAGGCATCTCGCCCCGGCACGCCCGTCGCTGCGGTCCGGGCCGCGATGGAAAGACCGATCCAGGCCGCTGACTTCACCACGGCCTATTGCAGCATCGTCACCGTGCGTGGCGAGGTCCTGCACAACTTCGATCGCACAGGCACCTGCCAAGCCGGCGATCTGCTCTTGGCCGATGTCGGATCGGAAAGCGACAGCGGCTGGGCCAGCGACGTCACTCGCACCTGGCCCGTCGCCGATCGCCTAAGCCCCAGCCAGCGCGCGATGTACGAGCTGGTCTTGGCTGCGCAGAAAGCTGCGATCTGTGCCGTGCGTCCCGGCGTGCGCTATCGCGATGTGCACTGGGTTGCTTGCCGTGTGCTGGCCGCTGGGCTGCGCGACGAGGGCCTGCTGTCCGGCGACGTCGACAGCTTGGTCGAGCGCGGCGCCCATGCGCTTTTCTTCCCGCACGGCGTTGGCCACCTTCTGGGCCTGGATGTCCACGACATGGAAGACCTGGGCGATCTGGCCGGCTATGCGCCGGGGCGCAGTCGCTCGTCGCAGTTTGGTCTGTGCTACCTGCGGCTCGATCGCGATCTGAGCTGCGGCATGGCCGTGACTATCGAGCCAGGCCTTTACTTCGTCCCCGCCATCCTGAACAGCGAGGCGCTGACCGCGCCTTTCCGCGACGTCTTGTGCCGCGATGCGCTGCCACGCTTTGCCGATGTCCGCGGCATCCGCATCGAAGACGACATCCTGGTGACCGATGCCGGCTGCGACGTGCTGACCGCCGCCATCCCCAAAGAGGTCGCAGCCATCGAGCGGTAATCCGGTTGCCTGCCGCCGGTCGATGTGATTAAGGTCATCTGAACATCTATCCAGGTGTTCGGAAGAAGGACTTTGATCCATGCCGCTGTCTGGCTTCCATCCGCTGGTGCGTTCCTGGTTCTGCCGTCGCTTTGGGGCACCGACGCTGCCCCAGTCGCGAGCCTGGCCCGAGATCTGCGCGGGGCGCCACGTCTTGGTGTCGGCTCCGACCGGCAGTGGCAAGACGCTGGCGGCGTTTCTGGCCAGCCTGGATGCCTTGGTTCGTCAGGGCGTGTCTGGGGCGCTGCCTGGCGCCACGTCGATCTTGTATGTCTCGCCGCTTAAGGCGCTGTCCAGCGACGTCCGCAAGAACCTGCAGCAGCCGCTTGCCGAGCTAGAAGCCGAGGCTCAGGCTCAAGGGCTGGCCCTGCCGACGATCTCTGTCGGGCTGCGGACGGGCGACACCGCTCCGCATGAACGGCAGGCGATGGCTCGTCGGCCGCCGCACATCTTGGTGACCACGCCGGAGTCGCTGTATCTGTGCCTGACCGCCGAAAAGATGCGCCACGGACTGCGGGCCGTACGCACCGTCATCCTCGACGAAGTGCACGCCATGCTGCCGGACAAGCGCGGGGCGCATCTGTCGCTGTCGCTGGAGCGCCTGGATGCCCTGTGTCGCGAGAACGGTCAGCCGCCGCCGCAGCGCATCGGCTTGTCGGCCACCGTGCATCCGATCGCGGAAGTCGCGCGCTTTCTGGTCGGGGCCGGTCGCGTGCGGCCTGCGTCCGAGCCCTCTGAGGATCCGGCGGGGGTCGCCGACTGCGTGATCGTCGACGGTCGACCCGACGCGCGGCGTGAACTGGATCTGCGCGTCTGTCTGCCGCAGCAGCCCCTGTCGTCGATCTGCAGCAACGAGCAGTGGCAGGACGTGCACAACCAAGTCGCCGATCTGATCCGCAACCACCAGACGACGCTGGTCTTCGTCAGCACGCGTCGCATGTGCGAACGAACGGCACACACGCTGGCCGAACGGCTGGGGGCCGACGCGGTCATGGCGCACCACGGCAGCCTGTCCCGCGGCATGCGTCAGCGCGTCGAAGAACGCCTGAAACGCGGCGAGCTGAAGGCCGTTGTCGCGACGGCATCGCTGGAGCTTGGCATCGACATCGGCGCCATCGATCTGGTCTGTCAGATCGGATCGCCGCGGGCGATCTCGACCTTTTTGCAGCGCATCGGTCGCGCCAATCACCGACCGGGTCCCGACGCGGTGCCGCGGGCCCGATTGTTCGCCATGACCCGCGACGAGCTAGTCGAGTGCGCAGCGCTGGTGCGGGCGGCCCGCGCTGCAGAGCTGGATCGTCAAGTTGTGCCGGTGGCTCCGCAGGATGTCGTTGCGCAACAGATCGTCGCGATCTGCGCCGCCGCGGGCCCAGATGGCGTCGATGAGGCCGAGCTTCTGGCGCTGATCCGTCAAGCCTGGCCGTTTCGATCGCTGCGCGATGCCGACTACACCGCGCTCTTGCTGCTGCTGAGCGAAGGCGTGGCGACTCGCCGCGGTCGACCGACGGCGCACATTCACTGGGATCGCGTCCACGGTCGGCTGCGGGGGCGTCGCGGTGCGCGCCTGTTCGCGACGCAGAACGGCGGCACCATCCCCGAACCGAATGACTTTGAAGTGGTGCTGGAAGGGGACGAGGTCGTCGTCGGTCGGCTCGATGAAGAGTTTGTCGTCGAAAGCAGCCCTGGCGACATCTTCCTGCTGGGCTCGACGGCGTGGCGGCTGCGTGGCGTGCGCGGAGGCCGGGCCTATGTGGCAGATGCCAATGGCGCGACGCCGACGGTGCCGTTTTGGGCCGGTGAAGCCCCCGGACGGACCTTTGAGTTATCGCGGGCCGTATCGAACCTGCGAACCGAGATTCAGAACCACCTGCGCGGCGAAGCTTCCACTGCGAATGCAGCGACGGTATCTGCACCCCATGGGCCCAAGCAGCCGTGGCTGTTTGCGGTGCCCCTGAACGAAGATCCGTCCCAAGCGGCTGCTGCCGATTCGGGCTCGCCCAAGGTCGACCCGCGGCTGCGCCAGCGTCTGATCGATGAGTGCGGCGTCCCGGCCGATGGTGCCGAACAGATCGTCGAATACCTGCGAGCCAGCATGGCTGCGCTGGGCCGACTGCCGACGCAAGACACGCTGATCGCCGAGCGCTTTTTCGACGAAGGGGGCGGCATGCAGTTGGTCCTGCACATGCCGTTTGGAGCGCGCCAAAACCGAGCCTTTGGCCTGGCCTTGCGCAAGCGCTTCTGCCGCGCCTTCAACTTCGAACTACAGGCCGCAGCGACGGATGAAGGCATCCTGCTGTCGCTGGGCGAGACGCACAGCTTCCCGCTTGAGACGGTCTGGCAGTTCCTGCGCAGCGACAGCGTGCGCCATGTTCTTTCGCAAGCCGTCTTGGGAGCGCCGATCTTTCAGCCGCACTTTCGCCATGTGGCGACCCGCGCGCTGAGCCTGCCTCGTCGGCGTGGCGGCAAGAAGATGCCTCCGCCGATCGTGCGCGTGATGACCGAAGATCTGTTGGGCGCGGTGTTTCCCCATGCTGCCGCCTGCCCGGAAAACCTGCCCGGCGGCGACATCGAGATCCCCGAGCACCCGCTGGTCACCGAGACGATGCGCGAGTGCTTGCAAGAGGTCATGGACATCGAGCGCCTAGAAGCCCTGCTGCGCGACGTCGAGGCGGGTCGGATCCACGTCCATGCCGCGGATACTGCGGAGCCGTCTCCGCTGAGCATGCAGCTGGTTCATGCGGCGCCGTATGCATTCCTCGACGACACACCGTTTGAAGATCGCCGCACGCGGGCTGTCAAGACGCGCCCCGGTGCATTGTCGGCGGAAGATGTGCTGGCGCATGCTCCCGAAAATGGGCTGGATCCGCAGGCGCTGGCCGCCGTTCGCGCGCAGGCGTGGCCTCGCATGCGCGATGCCGATGAGCTGCACGATGCCCTGCTGACGCTGTACTACCTGCCGCACGCTCAGCTTGCTGCCTGCGCCGATCTAGCCAAGCCACTTTTGGCCGGACGGCGCGCGACGATGCTGCGCTGCGGATCGCAC
>JAYRFD010001198.1:0-1799 GCA_041908565.1 Polyangia bacterium
CAGGGGGTCTAGGTCTTTCGGCGGGGCGTCAGGGTGGTGGTACAGCGACCGCAAGATGTCGCAGCCGTAGTGGCGCAGCGTCTCGGCATCGAAGGCGTGCACCAGCACTTGGCCGTCGCGACCGGCCGTCACGGCGTACTTGCCGTCGGGTGAAAACTCAGCGGTCGACACCGGGCCGTTGTGGCCCGCGAACACCAGCAGCTGATTTCCCGTCTTGCCGTCCCACAGGCGAGCCGTCATGTCGGCGCCAGCCGTCAGGATCTTGCTGTCGTCCTGCGAGTACACGGCGTGCCGCACCCAGCCAACGTGGCCGCGCAGCGTCAGGGCGCGGCTTTCGCGCAGGACGGGCATGCCCAGTGGTCTGGTGCTGCCGGTCGGCAACAGATCCCAGACCACGGCGGTGCGATCGCGGCTGGCGGTCAGGATGCGCTTGCCGTCCTGCGAGTACACGGCGTGGCGCACCCAGTCACCGTGCCCGGCCAGTCGGCCAAGCTCGGCCCCATCGGACACGCGGAAGCGCCGCGCCGTCTGATCTTCGCTGGCCGTCAGCACTTCTTTGCCATCGCTGGAAAACACGGCAGAGGTCACCGCGCCTTCGTGTCCGACCAGCGCAGTCCAGGCCTGCCACTGCGGGCCAGACCAGATGCGGGCGGTCTTGTCTTTGCTGGCGGTGACGATCATCTCGCCGTTGGGGGAAAACGCCGCCGAGCGGATCCAGTCGCTGTGGCCGGACAGCGTGGCCAACAGGCGCCCGCTTTCGGCGTTCCACACGCGGGCCGTGCGATCCATGCTGGCGGTGACGATGAAGCGCCCGTCGCGGCTGTACGCGGCGGAGTTCACCCACTCGGGATGGCCGCGAAGTTCCAAGCGCAAAAGGCCGCTCTGCAGATCCCAGATGCGCCCCGTGCCATCGGCGCTGGCGCTGAGCACAAACCGCTGCCCCGGCACCGGCGAAAACACCGCCGAACGCACCCAGTCGTTGTGCGCCGCGATGCGCGAGTGCGGCCGCCGCTTGGGCTGCCACAGACGCACCGTCCCATCGTGGCTGAGCGTGGCGATGGTGTCGCCGTCCGGCGAATAGATGGCCGACAGCAGGCGATCGGTGTGCGCTTCCAAGGACAAAAGCGGCTGCCCGGTCTGCACGTCCCAGATGCGCGCCGTGTTGTCCTCGCTGGCGGTCAGAAGCTGCCGGCGATCCGGCGATTCGTCGATCCAGGTGATGGGTCCGGCGTGCCCTTGCAGCGTGCGGATCTTCTGTCCGGTCTCGGGATCCCACAGGATGACCATGTTGTCTTCGCCGGCCGAAAACAGGCGCTGTCCGTCCTGCGAAAACACGGCGAAGCGCACTTCGCCGCGGTGGCCGTCGGTCTGCTTGGCCAGCGCCTTGCTTTCGCGCAAAGCATCTGAGGCCTGCGACGGAGCGATGGCGCGCAACAGCACGCCGGTTTCGGCATCGAAGATGCGCACCAGCTGATCGCGGCTGGCCGTGACGATGCGCGTTCCCGACGGTGAATACTTGGCCGAAAACACCACATCGCGGTGCGGCAGGCTCAAAAGCAGCCGCTGTTCTTCGACGTCATAGACTCGCACCACGTTGTCTTCGCCGGCCGTTGCCAGCGTGCTGCCATCGGGCGACAGATCCATCGACAGGATCCCTTGGTCGCTCTCTTTCTTGATGGTGCTCAGGTCCTTGGGCTGTGGACTCTCGGCATCGGGCTTGCCGACGGCGGGCCAGGTGATGGTGGTCTGCGGCGACTCGGTGTTGCTCTCCCACAGCGTGGCCCGTCGATCGTCGCCAG
>JAYRFD010001199.1:0-4793 GCA_041908565.1 Polyangia bacterium
CCCGCGTCCTTCAAAACACCGCGAACTTCGATCTCAACCGCGTTCATGACGCCATCGCGATCGCTGCCCAACAGCGCCACCCGTTCGCCCGACTTGGCCCCCACGCGCGACAACAAAAGCTGGGTCAGCGCCGCGCCCTGGGCACTCTCTGGCCCGACGGGAGATCCCTCTTTCAGCTCGGCGAAGCGCCGGGGGCAGACCTTGCGTTCTTCGATCGGATCCAAGGCCACCACCGCGGCAAAGATCGATCGATCGTGTGCGTTGGCAACGACCCCGGATGGAATGCGCGCGGCCACCGCCCGCACATGGGGCACGGCCCGCAGTCGTGCCAGAAACGCATCATCGGCCGGCAGATCCAAGTCCAGCGGCGTGGCCACGATCGATCCTTGGAAGCCCTTGCGGTGGATCTGCAGCGCGCCCACATGCACGTCGACGATGGTGTCGCGCAGATAGCGGTTGATGCTGTTGTTGAAGCCACGCATCAGCACCATGATCGAAAGCGCCAAGAACATCGCCAGAAGCGAGATCAAGCTGCGCCGCCGATTGCGCACGATGTTGCGGGCCGCGATGCGCAGGATCGTAAAGGGGCTCATGGCTGATCCGCGCGTGGCGTCTCTTGGGCCCAGCGGATCCGCGTGCGTTCTGGGTCCGGGCCATCCTGACTGAGCATTTCCCGATCGTATCACCCGATCCGCGGCGAACGGAACGCCAGGCGCGCAGGCAAGGCCCCGTCCACACACCCAGCGCCCGAACAACAGCCCGAACAACAGCCCGAACAACAGTTGGTGCAGTCAGCCAGCGACCGGCAACTAAACCCCAGGCGCCCTTTGGGCCAGGAGGTTTCCGCCATGCGCATGCTCACCACCATCCTATTTCTTGTCTGCTGCATCGGTCGTCTGCCGACAGCCAGCGCGCAGACTCCGCTGCAGCTAGCGACATCGCCGGATGCGTATGTAGCACCCATGGTGCAGCCACTTTCCGCCCTGGCCAGCGACGAAGTTCCGGTGCTTCTGCCAACTTCCTTTCGCTTGAACAATCCCGCCCGCAACGTCGCCCTGCGCCTGAATCTTGAGCTAGGCACCGTCGGGGTGGTCCGCCACACCGTCCAGTTCAGCCAAGACGGTTCCGAGATCGACTACGTGCAAGAAGGCGGACAGAACAACCTGTTCTTCTTTGCGCGCATCTCGGCCGAGCTAGAGCTTTTCCGTCGCCACACCTTCATCCTTTTGTATCAGCCGATCGATCTGCGCACCGAACAGGTGCTGTCGCGCGACCTGCGCATCGATCAGCTGACCTTCCCAAGCGGCACGCCCGTCAACTTCCGCTACGGCTTTGACTTCTATCGCTTCAACTATCAGTTCGACTTCCTGCGCAGCCGCAGGCACGAGCTTGCGATCGGCGTCGGCTTGCAGATCCGCAACGCGGCCATCTCCTTCACCTCGGTCGACGGAACTCTGCGACGGGTGAACAACGACATCGGGGTCGTGCCGCTTCTGCACCTGCGGGCCCGCGCCACCTTCCAAAACGGCGTCTTCATCGGCACCGAAATCGATGGCTTGTACGCACGCGGCAGCGTCATCACCGGCAGCCTGTACGAATTTGAAGGCGCGATCCTGGACGCATCGCTGCGCGTGGGTCTATCGGTAACCCGCTTCATGGAGACCTACCTGAACCTGCGCTATCTGGGCGGCGGCGCGCAGGGCTACAGCCCCGAGGATCCCCCGCCCGGCGATGGCTACACCAACAACTGGCTGCACACCGTCATCACCTCGATTGGCTTCACGCTGCGCTAACCGGTCGGCATCCGCTGCCCGCCGTTCCGAAGTCCACGTTCCGAAGTCCACGTTCCAAAGTCCAAAGTCGAACATCCAAGCGGCGATCGCTGCTTGCGCTTGCCGGATGGCCTGGCTTTGCCGAACAATGCGCGGCCATGCCACCTGCGACGGATCCACGCTCTCCTCGAATCGCTCGCGCCGCCCTGATGCTGCTGCTTTTGGGGGCCACGCTGGGCTCGGCTCTCGACGGGATTCACACCCATTTTGGCGCAACCCAGTACGCCCGACCGGGCCTGTTCCTGATGGCGTGGTGGACACCGATCTTGTTCGCGGCGGCCTTTGCGGTCGGCGTGCTGCGCCCACTTCTGGATCGCTGGGCGCTGCGATCGGGTTCGCCTGCGCCCCTGCCGCGCTGGATGCACGTCATCGTGACCCTTTCGCTGTTCGTGGCCGCGTACTGGAACAGCGTCATGCCGCTGCCGTGGCCATATGTCAGCGGCATGATGCTGGCGACGTTTGGCCTTGGCTGGCTGGTCAGCGACCGCACCCCGCTGACACTGGGCATTGCAGTGGTTGCCGCGATCGGTGGTCCCGCCGTCGAGGCGCTGCTGGTGTCGCAGGGGGTCTTCCAGCACCTGCAAGACACCGCGTTCGGCCTGCCCGGCTGGCTGCCGTTTCTGTACCTAAACGCCGCGATCGCGCTGACCACGCTTGCGCGCTTCTTGAGTGCCCCGTCCCCCGCTCAGTGACCTTGCTTTTGTGGGCGAGCATTTCCGACAATGACTCGCTATGAGCACCAAAAAGAGCATCCAGGTTCGGCTGTCTAGCACGCCCTCGGCTGCGCCTGTCCGCGTCGCGTTCTATCCCGGAAGCAGCGCCGAGGCGATCGAGCGCGCCATCCTGAGCGCTCTGAAACAGACGCGCGCTGAAGGCGATCCCCTGGTCTGTCGCGATGCCGATGGCGATGTGATCGCGCTGTCGGACGCACTGCCCGATGGCACGGTTCTATCCGTCGAAGTGGGTCCGGCGATCGCTAAGTCGGGCGAGCCCAAAGCCAGCGAGCTACCGCAGGTGCCGGGCCCGCGGCCTTTGCCGATCTTGGGCAACCTGGCGGATCTGCGAAAAGGCAGCTTCCTGGATGCCGCGACCGAGATGCTGAACAAGTACGGCGACTTCGTCGTGCTGAAGCTACCGGGACGCACCGTGTACCTGACGCGCGATCCGGAAGTCATTAAGGACATGCTGTCGCGTCCAGCCGACTTTCCCAAGCGGACCATTGGCGATCGATCGCCGCTTTCCCACCTGCGAACGCACAGCATCGGCGATGCGCTGTTCACCGCCGAAGACGACGAAGAGATCTGGCACGTCGCGCACCGCATCCTGCTGCCGACGATGGGAACCAGCGCGCTCAAGCAGTACTTCCCCAAGATGCTTGAGATCGCCGATGTGCTGCTTGCGCAGCTTGCGCGTGTGCGGTCCGGCGAGCCGTTCTTGGCGACGGATCTGATGACGCGCATGACGTTCGAGACCATCGCCTACACCGGCTTCAACACGCGCTTCCACTGCGTCGAAACTCAAGACGGGATTCCCTTTGTCGACGCGATGGTCGAAGTTCTGCGCGATGCCATGCACGCCCCGATGAGCGTGCTGCCCCCGGCGTTAAACCCGCTGGCCACCCATCGCCGCGAAAAAGCCAAGACCGTCTTGGCCACCACCGTGGACCGCATCATTGCGGCTCGCAAGCAAGCGCTGGAGCGCGGCGAAAGCGTGCCCAACGACATCCTGCAGACCATGCTGACGGCTCGCGATCGCGTCACTGGCAAGCGCTTGCCCGACGACAACATCCGCCACCAGCTGATCACGTTCTTGGTCGCCGGGCACGAGACCACAAGCGGCCTTCTGTCCTATGCGCTGTACTCGCTGAGCCGCAATCCGCAGGTCGAAGCCACGCTGTGCGCCGAGGTCGATCGCGTGCTGGGCCGCGACTTCAGCTATCGCCCGACCTATCAAGACATCGAACGCCTGGACTATGTCGGACGCGTCTTGAAAGAGACGCTGCGCCTGTACCCGACGGCTCCGGCCTTTAACAAGGTTGTCGATCGCGACACCGTGATCGCAGGCACCTACCCCGTCAACAAAGGCCAGCGCGTCGTCACGCTCCTGCCAGCGCTGCATCGCCATCCGCAGTACTGGGGACCCGATGCCGAACGCTTCGATCCCGATCGTTTTCTGCCGGATGCCGTCGCCAAGCGCCACCCCAATGCCTATCACCCGTTTGGCTTGGGCATGCGCAGCTGCATTGGATTCCAGTTTGCGCTGATCGAAGCGCGCTTGGTGTTGGCGCTGTTCTACCAGCGCTACCGCGCGCGGCTGCACGACCCGAACTATCAGCTGTCACATGTGCAGACGCTGACCATCAAGCCCAAGGATCTGCAGCTGGTCTTGGAAGCGCGCGCCGAAGAAAAAGGCGCCTTCCCGCAGTCGGAAGCGCCCAGTCAACAGGCCAGTGCGGCGACGCCCAAGCCCACGAACAGCGGCCCGCCTTTTTATGTCCTGTACGGTTCGAATATGGGCACCTGCCAAGAGCTGGCGCAGAACATCGCTCGCCACGCGACACGCAGCGGCTTCGCGCCGGTGCTGGCCGAGCTAGATGCCTTCGCGCAGATCGACGCACTGGCCAAGATCGGCACCGCCCCCCTGGTCATCGTCACCAGCACCTACAACGGCACGCCGCCGGACAACGCGCAGCGCTTTGCCAGCCTGCTGTCCGAATCGAAGCGGTCCACCGACGCGCTGCGTGGCGTGCAGTTTGCGGTTCTGGGCTGCGGCAACAAGCAGTGGCGGACGACCTTTCAGAAGTTTCCGCAGCAGGTGCACGCGGGCTTGCAGGCGCTTGGTGCACAGGCGTTTTTGCCCCTGGGCAGCTGCGATGCCGACGGAGATCTGGAAGCGGCGGCCGACGCGTGGCAGCACAGCTTGTGGCAGGCCGTGGCCACGCACTTTCAGACCGCGCCCGCC
>JAYRFD010001200.1:0-2057 GCA_041908565.1 Polyangia bacterium
AAGCGGTCGATGGCGCTGCCTGCGCAGAACCGACGGCAAACAGGGACCACAGCAGCACGGCAGCGGCGCCGGAGCGAGTGGCCCCCGGCACGTCGGTCAGGCTGTCAGCCAGGCTCGATCGACGAATGCCCAGCCCCAAGCGAGCCCAGGCCACAAGCGAAAACAGGCACAGAGCAATCAGCCAGGGATAGTGTTCCTTGGGCTGGGTGCGCGTCGCGGTCTGCTGCTGATCGCGGACCAGCGGCTGGATGTGTTCTTTGATGATCGACTCCAGATCCAGCGCCGCCACGCCGGCCGGGATGTACGCGCCTTGCGTCGCCAGAGCGATCTCGCGCAGGGTCTTGCCGTCCAAGTGCGAACGCACAAGCTGTCCGGCGCGATCGACCAGGAAGGTGCGCGCGCCCGTGTTGGGATCGGTCAGCGTGATCTCGCTGCCGCGCTCGTCGCCAAAGCCGATGGCCACGACGCGGATGCCGTCTTTTTTCAGCTCTTGCGCGGCTTCCAGCGGGAACGAGTCGTGGTCTTCTCCATCGGTAATCAGCAACACCAAGCGGGCCCCACTGCCCGGTCCAAAGGCGGCCTTGGCGACCCGCAGACCGTCGCCGATTCGAGTCCCGCCGCGCCCAATGCTACGCGGGTCGGCGCGGTCCAGAACCATGCGAAAGAAGCCATAGTCCGGCGTCAGCGGACACAGGACCTGCGCGCGTCCAGCGAAAGCGACGAGCCCAATGCGGTGCCCTTTGAGCTTGCGCAGAAGATCGCTTAGTTCCGCCTTGGCGCGCTGCAGGCGGTTGGGGGCGGCGTCTTCGGCCAGCATGCTGCGCGATACGTCCAACACGACCATCATGTCGGCAGAGATCTGCGTCGTGCTGACCGTCTCTAGCTCGCCGGGGCTCTGCGGTCGGCACAGGGCTGCGCTGCCGCAGATCAGAACCAGCAGCACACACAGCGATCGCAGCCAGCGTCGAGAATCCGGCAAACGCGTAGCCAAGCGATGCTGCATTAAGCGCGATACAAAGTGCAAAAGAGCGCGATCCTGCCGACGCTGCAGCCACAAGAGCAGCGACCACAGCACGAAGGCGGGCCCCAGCAGCCACAGAGATTCTGCGTGCAGGAATGTGATGTGACTCACTGGGGCACCCTCCGCAGCAGCGTCGAGAGCAGCAGCCAGGCCGCCGATGCAAGGACAAGCCCAAGGCCCAAGGCCAGCGGATAAAGCTCGTGATACTGACGGAAGCGCTGCTCGATGAACTCGCTGCGCTCAAGCGCGTCGATGTCGCGATAGACCTGGCTCAAGGTCTTGTCATCGGTGGCCCGGAAGTAACGACCGCCGGTCTTTTCGGCGATCGAGCGCAGCATTTTTTCGTCGATCTCGACGGGCATGCGCGACAAGAAGCGGCGACCAAAGCCATCGGTCACCCGCACTGGAGCCATGCCATTGGTGCCTGCCCCGACGGTGTAGACCTTGACGCCCAGCGTGGCTGCTAGCTCTGCCGCCTGCAGTGGAGCGGTGTCGCCGCGGTTGTTCACACCGTCGGTCAAAAGGACGGCCACACGCGACTTCGCCTTCGATTCACGCAGGCGTTCCAGGGCCAGCCCCAGCCCGTCGCCGATCGCCGTGCCGTCTTCGTCTTCTTTGGTAACGATTTCAAGCTGCTGGGCCGACTTCACCAAGTTGGCGTGATCCAGCGTCAGTGGGCAGCGAGTGTCGGCGTAGGCCGCGAAGCTGACGATGCCCAACAGATCGTCGGGGCGACCGGGCAGGCCGTGGCCTCCGTTGACGAAGTCGATCAGCACATCGCGCACGGCTTCCAGGCGCGTGCGTTCGCGATCGGGCGTCGACAGATCCAGGGCCTGCATCGATCCCGAGATATCGATGACCAGCATGATGGCGATGCCCTGCTTCTTGACGCGCGTGCTGCGGTCGGCGACGCGTGGCCCTGCCAGCGCGATCGCAATCGCCGCCGTGGCCATGGCCAAAAGCAGCGGAGGCAGAAAACGCAGGCGCGTTCGCCAGCTTGAAACCGCCTTCGGCAGCGTGCGCAGCGACGAAAAGA
>JAYRFD010001201.1:0-7069 GCA_041908565.1 Polyangia bacterium
ACCTGCTCTGGCGACATGTACGAAGGCGTGCCCATGACCATGCCGGTCTGTGTCAGGCGGCCTTCTTCACCGTCGCCGGGTTCGCGCACGCGGGCCAGGCCAAAGTCCAGCACCTTGATCCAGTCTTTGGCGCCCGTCTCTGGATCCTCGACCAGCATGATGTTCGCGGGCTTCAGATCGCGATGGATGATGCCCTTGGCATGGGCGGCGGCCAGAGCCAGCGCGATCTGGCGTCCATAGCGGACCACAAGCTCCGTCGGCAGTCGACCGCCGGCGTGCCACAGCCGTTCGTGTAGCGTTTCACCGTCGAGGTATTCCATGACGATGTACGCCGCGCCATCGTCGAGCTGACCAAACTCATACACATCGACCAGACAGCGGTGTTTGACGATGTTGACGGCGCGCGCTTCGTTTAGGAAGCGCTGCACAACCTGCGGGTTTTCGGCGAAGTGCGGGTGCAGGACCTTGATGGCTGCCCGTCGCTGAATCTGTTCGTTGACTGCCTCGTACACATTGCCCATGCCGCCCTTGCCGAGCAGTCGCACGATCTTGTAGGCGCCGATCTTGCTCTGTACCGACCCGGATGTAGAGGCAGTGTCTGGCACGCAGCAGCCTTTCTTGGGGACGCTGGGACTGCCATACGGCAGCAAAAAATACAGCGCAGCCGTGCAATTATAGCGCTCTTGTCGCAGCCGGCGCGAGCAGGAAAACAGGGGCCGACAAGCGATGTGGGCGATAGGACACCGCCCCGGACTGCCGCTACGTCCTGGCTTAATCGCGCGGGCTTTGCCTGTGGCATGGTCCGCAGTTTGGGCCGTGGCTTGGTTCGCGGTCCGGTTCGCAGTTTGGCCCGCATGGACGGGCCCGCTCGCTTTTGTTTTGGCGTGACGCTGGGGTGCCGAAACGCCTATCTTCAAGCGGCGTGAGCAACTCTCAGTCGCCCGTGTTTCATCGTCAGTCCGGGGCTCTGTTTGTCGAGGGCGTGCGGCTTTCAGGCCTGCTGTCCCACGCTGCCCAAGCCCGCGGTATCGACACCCCGTTTTTTGTCTACAGCCGAGAACAGCTGCGACGGGATTTTATGCGGTATGCACAGGCCGCAGAGTCCCTGGACGCCGATCTGGGCACGCCGCCGCTCGTCGCCTTCGCGGTCAAAGCCAATCCCAGCCGGGCACTTGTTTCCTTGCTGCACGGCTGGGGCGCGGGGGCCACGGTGGTCAGCGCGGGCGAGCTAGCGCTGGTCCGCAGCGTCGGCATTCCCGGCGACAAAGTCCTGCTGCATGGCAACGGCAAGCGCCCAAAGGACATCGATGCCGCGCTGGAAATCGACGCGCTGCTGTCGATCGACAGCGAGTTCGATCTGCACCACGTGCAAGCGCGAGCACGAGCCCTGGGGCGGACGGCGCGCATCCTTCTGCGGGTGAATCCCAACATCGATCCGCAAGTTCATCCGTACATCTCGACCGGACTTCTGGAATCGAAGTTCGGCATGGCGGAAGCCAGCATCGAACGCCTGCGACCGAGCCTGCGTGAACTTGCGCGTGCAACCGGCGTGGTCGGCGCGGCGCCGGCGATTTCACTGCGCGGTCTGCACTGCCACTTGGGTTCAACGCTGAAGTCAGCACAGCCGGTGCTGGATGCGGCACGACAGCTTCTGCCGCTTTTGTCCAAGCTGCGCAGCGACGGGCATGCCATCGATACCTTCGACCTGGGTGGCGGCCTGGGCATCGACTACAGCCACCGTCGCGGAGCCCCAGCCGCGCCGTCTCCGTCAGAGCTGATGGCAGGTCTGCGCCTGATCCTGCAGCGCCAAGGCAACGAGCCTCCACTGCGTCTGTGGCTGGAACCGGGGCGCAGCATCGTCGGACCCTGCGGCGCTTTGGTGGGTCGCGTCATCGGCGTCAAGCATCGCGCCGGCGATTCGCCGTCGGCGGATAGCGCGGGCGAGCGCAGCTTTCTATGCACCGATGCGTCGATGGCGCAGCTGATTCGGCCCTGCTTGTACGGCGCCTATCACCACATCGAGCTTTTGGAAGAACCCGATCCCTCTGCCGATGCGCAGCTTCGGCTGTACGACATCGTCGGGCCGATCTGCGAATCGGGTGACTTCATCGGTCAGAAACGCTTGCTGCCGACGCCTGCCGAGGGCGACGGGCTGATCATCTATGACACCGGGGCCTATGGATCGGCGATGTCCAGTCGATACAACCTTCACTTTCACTGCGCGGAATATCTGATCGACGGAACGCATGTCACTCGCATCCGCCGGGCCGAGACGTTCGATGACTTCGCGCGCAGTTTTGTCGACGAGCCGCTGCAAGTAGCGGAGGAGCCGTGAATGAGACGCGTCCTTAAGTACGGTGGCACTTCGATCGAAAGCGCCGACCGCATCCGACGAGCCGCGCAGAACATCGCTCAGCTGGTCAAGGCAGGCGATCAGCTGGCTGTTGTGGTCAGCGCGCAGGGCAATGACACCAACGTCTTGCTGAATTCCGTCTACACCGCGACAGAACGGCACAGCGATGCGCAGTCGATCTTCCGCGTCGTGGCGCTGGGCGAAGAAAAAAGCACCTACCTATTGGCGGCCGCGCTGCGTTCGTTGGGCGTTGAAGCGGTGCCCTTTGTTCCGTCGCTGGCCGAGACCTGGCCGCTGATCGTCGACTGCCCGGATTCTGCGCCGTTGGTCGCCCAAAAGATCAACGAAGAACGACCGCTGGATGTGCAGGACGACGAGTCGCGGCGTCTGTTTACGCAGCGCGTGCTGCCCGTCCTGAGACGCGGCGCAGTGGCGGTGCTTTCGGGCTTCTTTGCGCGCAGCACGCGAGGAGAGCTGACGACGCTGGGGCGCGGCGGATCGGATATCTCGGGCGTCTTGGTCGGGCGCTTCTTGGATGCGGAAGAGGTGACGATCATCACCGACGTCGAAGGCATCTTGTCTGCTGATCCTCGACTGGCCGACAACCCACGCCTGATTGAAGAGATGACGGTCGAAGATCTTGAGACGATGGCATCGCGCGGCGCCCGCGTCGTGCATCCGCGCGCTTTGCGCTACAAGCCGGCCGAATGCAGGGTTCGTGTCGTCGATTTCCGTCGGCAAGAAGCGCTGGCCAGCAGCGGAACATCGGTCTTGGGAACCAGCGAGCCGACGCTGAGTGCTCGATCCGAGCCGCTGTCGATGATCACGCTGGTTGGCAAAGACCTGGCCGGTCGCACCGGTGTACTGGGTGAGCTTGCGTCGCAGCTTGGCCGCGCCGGCATCGCGATCACTGCCAGCACCACCAACGACACGTTCATCTGCCTGTACCTTGCCGAAAGCCAGGGCGAGCGCGCCTATCGTTTGCTGCACGAGCGCATGACCGACCCCAGCTTGGATCTGGGACTGGCCAATGTGACGCTGCGCAATGCCGTCGCGGAAGTGCGTCTGCGATCGCCCGAGTTCTTGCAGACCCCCGGCATCTTGGCCGAGATCACCGCGGTGCTGGCCCGTCGTCGCATCAACATCCTCGAGATGATCACCAGCCTTACGGACATCTATGTCTACGTCGATCGCGGCGATCAGGAACTGACGCTGTCGCTGCTGCGTGAGCTGACCACGCACTGATCACCTCGACGGCAAGGACCGACCCCAGGGGCCCAAGCTTGGCTACAATCAGGCCATGATGTTTCGTTCGATCGCCGGCGGCTGGGCTGCCTGGTCCTTGTGGGCGGGTGGGCAGCTTGTGACATTGCCGTCGCTGCACGCCGAGCCCACGGTGCCTGTTGCCGGTTCCGGAGTGCGCTGCGATGCGCAGGGCTGCACGCTTGGCGCCTGCGTGACCCACGCGCTGCTGACGGAGCCAGCCACGCTGCTGCGCGACCTGCGCGTAATTCCTCGACTTGTCGACGGTCAGACGCGCGGATTCAAGTTGTTTGCCATTCGTCCGGGCTCGCTGGCGGCACAGCTTGGCGCACAAAACGGCGATGTTCTGGCCAGCTTGAACGGACTTCGTTTGGATGATCCAGCGACGGCGCAAGCGGCTTGGGATGCGGCGCAGACCAAAGATCAGTGGGTGGTTTCGCTGCTGCGTGCGGACCAGCCGATGGATCGCGTGCTGCGTCTGCAGCGGTCAACGGTGCGTCCAACCGGCTGCCCACCACCGTCGCAGAGCCTTGCACCCGATCCGCATGGCGCATCCCCGCGGTCGGTGCCTGCTTCGTCCAGCGCAAGCGGCGCGCAGCTGACCAGCGTTCTGCGCGGAATTCGCTGCCAGGGCGATACCTGCACACTGCCGCGATCGACGCTGGATGCAGTGCTGGCCGACTCGTCGCTGCTGATGCGTAGCGCGCGCGCGGTGCCAGCGCAGCGCGACGGCAAAGTTCGTGGCTTCGCGCTGTTCGGCATCCGACCGGGCACTCTGTTCGATCGCCTGGGACTGCGCAATGGCGACGTGATCACGGGCATGGCGGGGCGCAGCCTGGATTCGCCCGAGGCCGCCCTGGAACTGTACGCCAGCCTGCGCAGCGCCAAGCAGCTAGCCATCGACATCGAGCGGTCTGGCCGCCCACAGACCCGCACCTATCACATCGAGTCCAGCCACCCCTAGTTTTCGTTTTCGTTCTCGTGCCCAAAAGCTGGCCTGGCGGGTCCAATCCGATCGAACTCACCGAACGACGGAGACCCCCCATGCGCGCTCGCCCATTCGTTGCTTGCTGTGTCCTTTCCTTTGCGTCCTTGCTGCCTGCCTGCGGAGCCGAATCCGCCGTTGATGCCGACGAAGGTACGGACCTGCAAGCGCAGACGCAGGCGTTGACCGACATCACCTGCAGCGGCGAAAACTACGACGTCAACGGTGACTCCAGCGACGGCTGCGAGCGGCTTCACAGCGGCAGCAATCACAGCAACACGACCGCGAAGTACTTGGGCTCGCTGTCGTGTACGGACAGCCTTCGCATGGGCTTTTCCAACCAGATCCTGTCGGACAGCCGCACGCACAGCCCAATGCCAACGGGCTTCAGCGGGCTGGTTGGTTCGGCCCCCGATTACTATTCGGTGCGCGCGACCGGCGGGCAGTTCTGCCTGAACGACGGCGCCTTCGAATTCAAGACCAGCGGAGGCGGCACCACCGACTGCTATCGCTTCACGGTGACGACCGACCGGACCAGCGTTTCCGTGCTGCTCAACGGCCAGGGCAGCGGTTCCTTCCGCAAGGGCACCACCTTCTACAGCAACAACTCGACGGTCTACATCAAGCTCGAAAAGACCTGCAGCTTGCCGACGCAGGAAGCGGTGACCTACTCCGTCAGCTTCAACCTGTGATGTCGAATCGCCGGCGCCCCGTCGCAGCCTTGCCAGCATAGGCATCGGGTACGGATCGCAACCACCTGATCCCACTGTACGCGACGGGATCACCATGGGATCACCGCACTGCGTCTGCGTCTTGCGCGTGTATCTGGCAACGCGCAACCGCAGGAGTTCAAGCAGAACTTTGGGACGACCAGTGGCACGGTGCCGAGTGTTAGTTGCACGACGGCGACGGACCCCTGCATGCAGGTCGCCAACATGGTCGGTGGGTCGCTGATGGGGGCCACGGCCAAGGGCATCTGCGACGTCGGGACTCAGAAATGCACGGCCGAAGTCAGCGCTACGCTGAGCTACCCGATCACGCTGGCCAAGGAACAGAACTTTGCTACCTCCGTCGCTGGCAAGGTGGTTAGCGTCGTGCACAGCATCACGCTGAAGTACGGCGTCAGCAAGAACACCACGACCTTTGCGATCCCCGAAACGTCGCTTTACATCGCGCCGATGGGGGTGACCAGCGTCACGGACTCACGCGCGGTCTACGTCGACAAGATCCCGGCAATTCCCAAGGGCATGACGATCCCCGACGGCGGTGGCAGCATCACCATCCCCGATGGCTCGCCGGCGCGCGCGGAGTTCATCAGGTACATCCAAAGCCCGACGACGCCGTTTGTCCTTTTGGGCGTGGCCAAGCCGGTGGTGAAAGCCGGTGATGCGATGCCGGCTGGCGAGATCTGGCTGCGCGTCATTCCCGAGTTCGTTGTGGGCCTGCCGCGCTAGTCCCGCAGACCGTCATGTCCGACGGGCGCGCTGCCTGGATCGGGCGGGGCGCGAAATGCGTGACTTCTTTGGTCGGTCTGGCATACCCTACGGAACGACATGCCTGCTGACTTGACCGCGATACTCCTGCCCTTGCCCCCTCGGGGCTTACAGCCCAACGACATCGTCAACCTGGTCGCCCAGAACGCTCCGGCGGCTGCCTGGTTGCGGCTTGTGCCCTTCGAAAAGCACGAGATCCACCAGCTTGAAGTGATGGACGGACAGACCGGCTTGCCATCGGTGTCGCCTTCCATGCTGACCGCGCTGTCGGGCAGTGGTGGCAAGTCGCTGTTCGTGCACGTGAACCACGCAGCCAAGCAGGGCCTGCTGCACGCTTTTGAAGACGGGACCGAAATCGCGTCGCTAAGCGGAGAGCCGAACGAAGCGTTCTTGGCAGAATTCCAGCGCTTGGTCGGTCTGTCGTTGGATGAAGTTGCCGCGCTGGATGACGGCACGCGCGTGGGTTTTGGCCAGGCTGCGTCGCGCACAGCGGCGGTGGTTCGTGGGCGGCTGCTGCTGACTCCGATGGGTACACCGACGGGAATGGGCAGCTTCCTGTTCCATGATCGCGGGCACGATCGCATCAAGCCCGGCGATGAAGACCAAAACGAAGAAGGGGCGGCAGACAGCGAAGCCACGCGCGTTGCATTCTTCGCCTTCGACGGTGGATTGATTCAGCAGGCCTTCCATGAGCTTCCGGGAAAGCAGCTTGCGCAGGTGATCTCGGGCGCACCGCAAGAGATCGTGGGGCCGCTGATCGCGCTGCGCGACGCGACGACCAAGATGCTGAATCAGACCGACGCTCAGCCGGGTCGATCTGAAAAGCACCCGGCCTGGCATACGCACGCGTTTGAGCTGCTGGCGATGTGTCACGCGGGCGTGTACTCGGGCGGCGATACCCTCAAGTACATCGACCAGAAGGTCCTGGCCCTGCTGAACATCGGCGAAGCAACGCCGATCATTGATGCCGACGAC
>JAYRFD010001202.1:0-1642 GCA_041908565.1 Polyangia bacterium
ACAAAGAGGCTCGCGAGGACCCTTTGTCTGATTCGTCTCCTGCCTCTGGCCCGGCTCTGCCCACGACAGCTCGCTCGTCCGCTTCCAGCCCCGCTTTGGCATCGCCTGAAGCCAGCGTCGAATCCGGCAGCCCGGCCCAGGCGGGGCCAGGCTTTCGGCGACGACGGCAGGTGCAGGTGCCGCTGCTGTTTCTGTCGGTGTTCATCATCGCG
Source organism: Polyangia bacterium (assembly GCA_041908565.1). Lineage (GTDB taxonomy): Bacteria > Myxococcota_A > Polyangia > Palsa-1104 > JAEUJZ01 > JAEUJZ01. The sequence continues at coordinate 213 of JAYRFD010001202.1, forward strand.
ACCTGCGGCCTGGGTTATGAGCTGATCGCCGGCACCGTCGCCAGCTATCTGCTGGGCGATTCCGTCACGCAGTTTTCGACGGCGATTGGGCTGTACCTGTTCGCGCTGGGCATCGGCGCCTACCTGTCGCGCTTCTTCGATCGAGAAGACGAGCTCACCACGCACTTCATCGACATCGAGCTTGCCGTCGCGCTGCTGGGTGGCTTTGCCGCCGCCATCTTGATGCTGACGTTTGCGCACGCCGCGTGGTTCCGTCCCGTGCTGTACAGCGTCATCGTCGCCACCGGCACGCTGGTCGGCCTGGAAGTGCCGCTTTTGCTGCGCATCCTCAAGAACCGCATGGAATTCAAGGAACTGGTGGCGCGCGTCCTGACCGTCGACTACGTCGGCAGCTTGGCGGCATCGCTGCTGTTTCCGCTGCTGCTGGTGCCGCGGCTGGGGCTGGTGCGGACGTCGCTGCTGTTTGGTCTGCTGAACGCCGCCGTCGGTCTGTGGAGCACCTTTCTTCTGCGCGAGAGCCTGCGTCGCGTGGTCGCCCTCCGCCTGCGCTGCATCGTGGTCTTGGGCGCGCTGTTGGCCGGCTTTGCCTTCGCCGACCACATCACCTCGCTGGCCGAAGACGGCTTGTATGCCGACGACGTGATCCTGTCGAAAAGCTCGCCGTATCAGCGCATCGTGATCACGCGCGGCAAGTCCAGCTTTCAGCTGTTTCTAAACGGCAACCTGCAGTTTTCGTCGGCGGACGAGTACCGCTATCACGAAGCGCTGGTCCATCCGGCGATGGTGCAGGCGCAGCGTCAGCAGGGCAGGGCGCCGCGGCAGATCTTGATCTTGGGTGGTGGCGATGGCCTGGCCGCGCGTGAGCTCTTGCGCTACGGATCCGTCGACGAGATCACCATGATCGACCTCGATCCGGTGATGACCGATCTGGCGCGCAAGTTTCCGCTGCTCAAGGAACAGAACGCTGGCTCGCTCAGCTCGGGCAAGGTGCATGTGCACAACGCCGATGCCATGCAGTGGCTCGAAGAACACGTGCGAAGGCGCGACCCTCGGCGCTGGGATGTGGTCATCATCGACTTTCCCGATCCCAGCTCGTTCGCGGTGGGCAAGCTGTATACGACGCACTTCTATCGCCTGCTGCGCAGCGCGCTGGCCCCTGGGGGCACCGCCGTTGTGCAGTCGACGTCGCCGCTGTTCGCGCGCCGATCCTTCTGGTGCATCGTGCGCACGCTGGAAGAAGGCGGCTTCTTTGCGTACCCCTACCACGCCTTCGTGCCGTCGTTTGGCGAATGGGGGTACGTGCTGGCCGTGCCGCGTCCGAATGCGCCGGGCTCGCGCCAGCTGGAAACCCCCGCGCTGGAATTTCCGTCCGCGGTGCTGCCGACCGGCCTGCGCTACGTCGACGACAACATGCTGCGCGCGCTGTTCGT
>JAYRFD010001203.1:0-10211 GCA_041908565.1 Polyangia bacterium
ATGCGGTCTGCGCGTCGGCTTGTGCGGCAAGCAGCAGCGGCCCCAGCCCCGCCACGAACGCACGACGATCGCACGCGAAAGGCGGCGACCGGCGACAGGCTGTCATGGCGTCGGACCAGACGTCGGGGTGCTGCTCTGCAGTGGCGCGGTGCCGCTGGGCGGCAGCGACTGATTTGCGGCGGGACTGCTGACAACCGCCGGCATGCACTGGCCGCAGGTGTTGGCCACGGCATCGGGGCTGCTGCCTTCCGGCGTCGCGCAGTCGATGCGGAAGACCCAGACGCTTTGGCCCAGGTCGGTGCCCGGCACCGGCTGTTCTTCGTACAGCAGCGTCTCGTCCTTCTTTTTGGAAAAGGCGTACACCCAGTGCAGGATGTGCCGTCGATCCAGCTTCTGCGTCTGGCCCTGGTTGTTTGCGAACTCGAAGTCCAGCAGCAGCTCGATGACCTGCTGACCACGACGCTCGGCACGGGCCACCACCGGATCCGTCGTCGACAGGCGCGCTCCGCCGGGGCCCATGGGCGTTCCCGCTGAGGGCTTCAGGTTCGACACAACCAGAAAGCGCGTGGTCGGCAGCCACGGCGGCTGCGGCAGGGCCAGCCGCTTCATGCGCTGCGCAAACAGCCCCTGCGGCCCGCCGATCAGCGTGTCGTTCGGAGCAAAAAACAGCACGGCATGTCGCTGCTGGCGCATCAGCGTAATGAAGCGCCCGGTGTGCGTCGGATCGGCGTCGCCCACCAGCGTGCTGATCTTCTGATCCAGACAGATGTCTTCACGGCGACACACCGCAGTCACATCGTCAATTAGCTGACGCACCGGCGGGCTGCACAGCGCCAGCGCCAAGCCCTGCGTCAGCTGGCTTTGCGCGCAGCTATTGCAGGCCTGCAAGCGCTCGACCTTGTCGCGAAGCTCGGCGAGTTCTTCCGCATAACAACCGAACAGCCCCAGCGAACCCAGCACCAAGCAACGAACCAAAAAGCCCGCTGCACGACCTTGAAAGCCTGTGATTGAGCGCCTCATTGGGAGGTCTTAGACCTGAGAAAGCCTTTTAGTGACAATTCTTTAGCGTCTATCTTGCCGCGGAACTCTGTCTTCAAGCAATTCCGAAAGTCAGTGCTCTGCTTTAGTTCGTTTGGCGGCGAGTGGTCGGCCACAAACAGCGTGCCGTTGATGTCCTGCAGGATCAGGCGAAACGGCGTCGCCGGGTGGATCATGCGCACGCAGCGCAGGATCGGATCCTTGATGCTGGCCGCAAGCGGCTTGCCATCGACCGGGCTGATGTCGATGACTTGGCCGGGGCCTGGGGCTGGCCCGCTGGGCGTCACCTGCGGACGCGGCCCCGATGGATTGTTGGTGGCGCCGGGTTGTTGATTGCCACCGCCGTTGTTTCCGCCACTTGCAGGTCCCTGGGTGGACGGGCGCGTCGGACCTGTTCCCAGATCGGGATGCGGCCCAGGCGACGGCGGCTTGCCCACGCTTGTGGGCGATCCGTTCGGCGGTGCAGCAGCTCCGGCATCCGGTCGAAGCGAGGGCGGCTGGGTCGGATGGACCGCGCCGCCCAGATCGACCACACGGTTTGCCGGGCCTAGATCCGCAGAAAGGACGACGACCGCATCGACCGGGGATTCCGGCGAACCAGAATCGGCGGATGTCGCAAACATCGCATCTGGACGCCCAGCGCCTGGCCCCAAAGGACCACCCTCGACGGGGCCGCGCGGGCTTGAGCCCGACCCAAAGCGCGTCGCGACGCCCCACACCACAAAGATCGCCAACGAGGCGACGGCTGCGCCCAGCAGCACCGGCTGCCACAGCGACTGACGCACCGGACGAATGGGCGGGCTTTTGCTGGATCCCGGCGGATGCACCAGCGACCAGGCCACACCATCGATGCCGACGGCGCGAACGAAGTCATGCAGGCTGGGAAAGCGCACCGCTCGCGATCGCGAAAGCGCGCGGGCCAGGGCTTGCTCCAGCGGTCGCGAAAGCGCCAAGGGCAGGGGATCTTCGTGCAGCACGCGGCTCAGCGTGACCTGGCGATCCTCGTCGGAAGCCCCAATGAACGCCGGCTGGCTGGACAGCATTTCGTACAGGATGACGGCCAGCACAAACTGATCGCTGCGACGATCGCAGGGCTGCCCTTCGACTTGTTCCGGGGTCAGATAGCCAGGCTCGCCGAACTGCGGGGCCAAGGCTGGCGGCAACAGCGCAAAGTCGGCGACGCGCACCGCGATCGACTCGCCGCTGGGCACCACGAAGATGCGGTTGGGCGACAGCGACAGGTGCAGCAGACCCTGCTGATGCGCGGACTCGACCACTTCGGCGATGCCGGCCAGAAGACGAATCGCCTCGGCCTCGGACAAGCCGGCGGGGCGGGCGGAAAGCAGCGCCGACAGCGGCTGCCCTTCCAGTTCAATAGCGGTGCGCACGACGAAGATGCGGCCGTGTTCATCCCCGAAGCACATCTCTTCGATGTGCGGGATGTTGGCGTGACGCAGATCGCGGGCTTTTTCCAGCTGACTGCGCCAGGTCGCCAGGGCTTCGTCCTGCAGCTTGACGCCCAAGGCCCCGACGCGGGGGCGCAGCAAGCGCAGCACCCGCAGCGCGTGGTTGGCCTCGCCCGCCGTCGCAATCTCGCTGACGGTGTAGGTGTAGCCAAGCGCGTCTTCCGACAGCAAGCTTTCGACGCGAAAGCGCTGGGCAACGGTCTCGCCCAGCTCAAACGGCGGAGCCGGTGTGGCGTGGCGTATAGACGGTCCCGTGGTCGGCATGGGCAGCCCGAGGCGCGGCTTTTAGGGTAAAGCCGGCAGCACCTCGGCGGTCATCTTTTCGATGTACCAGTACGCGGCGGCGTACACCGTGTTGGCGCAGCGCGAACGCACCGTGAAGCTCAGCGCGCGGTCGGCGGTTCCCGGCGAAAACCACAGGCTGGTCGTGTGCAGTTCGATGGCGGAGCCGTCCTTCCGCGATCCGGTGAACGTCACCAAATCGCGCCCTCCCACTTGCGGCACGCCCAAGGTCAGCCGGGTGCTGTCCAACGTCGATCCGGAAAACAGCAGATCATCGCCAAACTTGTAACGCTGGTTGTACGTCAGCCGAACCCGCGCGTTGTTGGGGATGGAGTTCCACGCACCCGGCAGTTGCATCAGGCGCACCGTGCAGTCCTTGGGCATCGTGCCGCAGGATCCAACGGCCAAGGTCCCGTTTTCATCGTTTCCGAACTGCAGCTTGTCCAGCGCGCCCGACGGATTGTGCCAGGTCATGCCGGGGCCAGAACCGTTGGGGCCGGCCGCGGTGATGCCGCTGCACGACACCATCCCAACCGTTAGGTCCGATAGGCCGATCTTGCAGGGCAAGGTGATCTCGTTGTTGGGACCGACCTTGCATGCCGGCAGATCCACCGTCGGAGTCGGCGTCGGGTTGGCCATGCCGCCGGTGGGCACGTTGTCCAAGGGATCGAAGGTGCCGCCTTTTTCGCAGGTCGCGGTCGAAAGCACGACGCAGGAAAGAAGCGAAACGGAAAGGGGAAGTTTGCGCGACATGAGCCAAGTCCTCAGAAGACGAAAGAACAGCCGAAAGTCCTGAAGCAGAACGACCGCGCCCGATGCAGATCCGAACAGGTCATGGGATGGCGAGGCTTAGGCCAAGGCCCGCCGCCATCACCGCCGACAAGGCATACCCCGCCGTGTAGTGGGCCCGCAGGTTGTACGCCACCGGCTGGTTGTCGTTGGTATAGGCATAGACGCTGCCGTTCATCGCCGTAAGCGCGATGCTGCTGGCCAGGCCCGCGACGGTCAGCGCTCCCAGGCTGCCAGCGGCCAGCCCGCGGCGGAAGCTGAAGCGACGCGAAGGGGATTCGGCACAGCGCGGCACGCTGCGACCGGGACGAGGCGGAGCCAAGATCTCGCGCCAGGGCAGGGCGGCAGCCAAGGTGGCGGCGGCGGGGATCGCGCTTAGGCCAATCGACCAGCGGTACTGCTGCGTGAAGTCCAGCGTGATGTCGCCCATTCCGTCGCTGCGCGCGGCATACGATCGACCGTTGAAGCCCAGGAAGGTAAAGCCGGTGGTCAGCATCGCGCCGGTCAGCGCGGCGAAGGCACCGATCGCAAGACCGCGGCCGAACGTGTACTGCGCTCCGCGGCAGCGGCGTTCTTCCTGCGCGGCTGGGCTGGGGCTTTGGCTGCTGCCGGCTGCCGACGGAGCGGCCAGAGTCACGACCGGCGAGACCGGCGCCGCGCCTTGTCCCGCTTCCATCAGCTGTCCGGCGGTGCGCGCGGCGGTGTCATACAGCTGATCGCTTGAGCACTCGCTGCAGTGGGCTTCGGTCATGCTCGGCTGCTGCGTCACGCGATCTAAGATCCACACCAAGATGCGATAGTTCTTGTCGTTGGGCGTGATCTCGCCGCCGACCAAGCGCTTGGCCTGGTAGCGGTCGGCCAGGCGCAGCAGGCAGTCGGTCTGGTTGCAGACCTGCTCTTGCGGAGCCAGCGACACGGTGACCACGTCTTCGCCCATGTGCTGCAGGAACTGCACCACCGCATGACGCGCCTTGGCACTGGGTCGGCCTTCTTCCTGAAACCCAACCACCAGCACCGGGCTAGCGGACGCCTGCGCCATCCCTGCTAGCAGCGCCACGCTCAAGGTGACCCAACGAACCATGCTCTGCATTGCACGTGAATGGGTGCTCGCCAACATAGACCTTGAGCAGACCTGCAAAGGCCGGTGCTGTCAAGCTTTCTCCCGAGGGAAACGGGGTCACAAAGGGCGGTCGACAAGGTCCCCGTTTCGCGCCCAATGAATGGGCCCGGGGCGGACGGTGATCGATACGTGGCGGGCTGCGTCTACTGCACGACGATGCGGCCCTGCAGCATGTTCATGCCGCAGGTGAACTGCACGGTACCGCTGTCGGTGGGCAGAGTCAGGGCGATCTCGACGGGCTCTTTTTCAGTCAGCGTCACGCGCAGGTTCTGTGAGGGCAGGACCACCTCGCGCCCGCACTCGCCGGCCGATGGGTCGTAGCGAAAGACCAGCTTCAGCCATTCTCCGCGCGATCCGCTGACGGTGCTGGGCACAAAGCCCTGGTTTGACACCTGCACCTCGACGCGACGCGGGCTCTGCGCGGTGCCGGGGGCGACGGACACCGGCACGGGGCGCGGACGCTTGCCACAGCTCGGAAAGACATCGAGCAGACACAACAGCAACAGAGCAGCGTGCTTCATGGCTGCGCACTGTATCAGCCTTGGCGGCCCGAAGGTGCGGTCGCGAAGTCAGAACACGGGAACCAGGGAAGAAGAGGGGAGAGCGAGGGCGAGCAGGGGCCTATCGAGGGGAAAACGCGAGCAGAGGACCGCGGGCTACCCGGTCAAGTTGGCGTTGATCACGCCGTCCAGCGGGCCGTTGTAGAACTGCCGCACGGCGTCTTTGCTGCCTCCCGACACGGCGTACAGCACGGCGCCACAGGCAGCGCTGGTGCAGTCGGCGGTGGGCACGTTGCCGTTGTTCTGGCCGGTGACCGGATCCCAGTTGGTGCGGCTGTTGGGGTTGACGTCGCCAAACCAGCCATGCGGGATCAGGCCGTTGCCCTGCACGAACAGCAGGTTCATGCCGCCCGGCGTGCCATCGGGCCAGCCGCTGCGCTGGAAGGGATCCTTGGTGGTGTCGCCGGACAGCGTCATCACCAAGCGATCGCCGACGCGCTTGCTGGTCATCACCGGGTCCTGCGTGTTGTCCAGTTCGTTCTGGAACGACACCAGCGTGCGGGCAAAGCCGTCGAAAAGCTCGGTTGGGTTGCCGGCAAACGCGCCATGCGGATCCTCGTTGAAGGCGGGCAGCGTGACCTGCGCCGTCAGGCCCAAGCGGAAGGCATTGGCCGTGACGATCAGCACTTCGGTGATGGCGCGCAGGCGGTCATCGGTCTGCGCGATCGAGCCGCCCCACTGCTGCGCTTGCCCGGGCTTGACCTGAAGCTCGCTGGCCAGGTTCTTGACGACCAGGCTCATCGCGGTGCGCACGTCGGTGCGAACGCGATCGTACGCCGGGTGCTTGGCCCACTTCGCAAGGCCCAAGAACGCCGCGTAGTACTGCTGGAACAGGGCGCGGTTGTTATCCGGCGAAAGGCGCGACATCAGCGTCGAAGCCGAGCTGGAAAACAAGCCGACCATGGCTCGTCCATCGGGCACGTTCGACGGCGACGGCGTACCCGGAGGAGCCGGCGCAAAGATCGGGTTCTGCCCACCGCGCTGGACACCGATGGCTGGGATCAGCGCATGCAGCGCGCTTTGGATCGCCGCCGACGCTGCAAACAGGTTGGCATTGCCGCCCTGCGTGATCTGCACGGTGTTGCCGTTGAAGTTCTGGAAGGTCGAGTGCGCCTGGCTGCTGCCGGCGACAAACACCGTCCACGGCTTGCCTTCAAACACTGGCTTTCCGTCGACGACGCGGTTGTACAACGTGCGTCCGTTCTTCAGTCCGGCCTTCTTGAAGCGGGTGTCGACCGGACCATCGATCGCGTACTGCGGATCGTTCTGTTCGATGACCTGGCGCACCGGCCAGATGACCGTGGCGCGGGACAAAGCGCCCGTGCCCAGCACGATGTTGACCATGAAGTTGGGCTTGGCCTGATCGGCCAGCGCACTGCCGCCCATCTTTTCCAGCATGTCCAGGGCGCGCAGAGGTCCCAGGCCCAATGCCGCGCTGGCAGCGAACACACCCCGAATGAAGTCGCGACGCGAAGCCCCACGGAGGCCGATGTCTCGATTCTGTGTCATGGCTAGGCCCTCTTTAGTCGCAAAGGAACGCAACGCCGGCGATGGCTGCCACCGCAAAGCGCTTGCGCGTCAGTTCGTCCGAGACACCGGCCGCGGTGTCGCTGACCATGTTGTTGCAAAGATCGATCTGGCGATCCGAAGGCGTGGCGCCGACCAAGCAGGCCAGGCCATCGCGATTGCAGGTCTTTCCGTCGAAGAGCTTGGCGCCTTGGCAGACTCCGGTCATCCACGCGCCTTCGGGGTTGGTGGTCGTGATCAGCTCTTCCGCCATGGCGATCATGACGTCTTCCATGCTGACCAGGCTGCTGGTGCTGTTGCGCGTCGCTTCCGGTACGCGGGCGAAGAAGTTGGCGACGCCCCACACCGGCTCGGCTCGACGGACCAGCGCGCCGACGCTGCCGGCGGCCATGTTGTCCAGGTTCAGGCCGCGGCTGCGCAGGATGCGGCGGAAGGTCTCGAACCGCAGCTTGCCGCACGAGTGCAGCTTTTCCCCTTCGGCCGGCGTCAGCTGACGTCCGTCTTTGAAGATGTCGCCGACGTTATCGAGGATCTCGTCGTGATCCAGGCCGTAGTCGGGGCCGCGATCTTGCTGTGCAAGAAGCTGTGGATCGACGGGCAGCCGGATCTCGGCACTGTCACAGCTGACCAGTCCAAGCGTCGCAGCCAGACTCAGGCCCAAGCTGGGAAGCAAAAAGTTCTTGGCCATGATGGGTTCTCCTCGCTGCGCTCTAGTAGCGAACAAAGCTGTCGCTGGTGAAGGCACCGCGGACCAGCCGCTTGACGTTCCAGTTGTTGCCCTTCAGATCGACGACCAGCTTGTTGGCCACCTCGTCGGTCAGAAGCGCACCGTCTTCCACCACGTCGGGTCGCGACATGGCCCAGTTCCACACGCGGCTGACCACGCACTTGCCAAATTCCGGATCGGCGGCGATGGCAGCCCCCAAAGCGGGCAGGTCGGCAACCGGCTTGCCCATGCGCCAGGCGGTCATTTCGCCGCTGGGCAGCCAGTCGACGGGCACCGCGTTTGGCTCGTTGGGGATCGGCACCTTGACTTGGATCTGCATGCTCAGCGCGCCGTTGGCACCAAAGCGCGCGAACAGCGGAGCGATGTGGTTCATCGTCGTGTGGCAGTTGGCGCAGACGATCGACTTGTCATCTTGGAAGTCGATGCGCGCGTCTTTCTTGTTCTGCTTGCCGGTGATCGATCCGTATTCCCACGGCGACGTGTAGCTGCCGCCCGGACGCGGCTGCGGCGTTCCCGAGGTCTCGGCGGGGAACTTGCGGCAGATGAAGGTCTCTTGCACCCAGCGCACGCGACGGAAGGCCATTGACGAAAAGAACTGTGCCTGCACGCCGGCATCGGTCAGCACACCGACCGCGCCTTGGTTTGGGCAGTTTGCCGGGCTGAACTTGCCGGTCTTTTCGTCGTAGGTCTGGCAGGTGTCGCGCGTCGCCGTCACCACATCGGTAAACGGCTTTTCGTTGACGACCAAGGACGCGGCATAGGTCGGCGCATAGTCGAAGTTGACCATGGTCCCGCCGCGGTTGTCGCTGCCGCCCATCTTGAAGGCGTCGCGGAAGAAGTCGATAAGCTGCCCGCCGAAGCTGGGCCGCGCCATGTATTCGTCGATGATCTTCTCGTACTCGGCCTGGCGCATGCTTTCGGCGGTGTCGCGCACGCGCTTGATCTCGGCCAGCGTTGGGTAGTTGCCGGTCAGCTTGATGGCTGCCGAGCGGAGCGCCTCTTCGTAATCGAGCCGAGTCACCACCGCTGGCTGCATGGTGTTGTCGGTATCGATGGGCTTGCCACCCGACTGTGCACCGCCTGCGCACGCACCCAAGGCGGCGGGGGCGATGGCCAATGAAAGGATCAGTCCGGTTCTCGTTCGCATGACTCCTCCAGCTTGCAAAGGGGAGGCTTACTTCTCGCCCTTGGCCCACGCGTCGATGGCGTTGGCAAAGCGCGAAAGCGCGTTGGTGTCGCCCTGTTTGTACGGATGATTCGGCGTGCCGCCTTGGGCCGCCGGAGTGATTTGCTTGATCAAGATGCTGTTGCGCGGCGCCGCCCGATCGACGCGGCCCAGCGTGTTCAAGCAGAACTGCTGCAGGACCTTGTCATCGCCGGACAGCGAGCCTTCCATGTTGAAGGCGCCGTTGGCGGTGTTGTTGCGACCGGGGGCATGACAGCTCTGCGCGCAGGGCTGTAGCTCGTTCTTCACGGCGGGGTTGAACAGGTTGAAGGCCTTGCACTTGACCTCCATCATCCCCATCGGATTGACGCGCTCCAGAAGCTCGAATGCGACGCCAATTCGCGCCAAGCGATGTTCCGGTGCCTGCGTCAAAAGCACAGTGCCGTTGCCAACGGTCGATGTCTTGCCGGCCGCCACCGTCAGGTCGACGCTGGTCAGCGTGTCGGCCGGATCCAGCGCCGTGCCTCGGGCGCTTAAGAAATAGAAGCGCGGGTGCTTGAAGCGAATGCCAGTGCTGGGACCCGCAGTCAGCTTCAGCTGAGACACGCGGAAGATGCGGTTGCCTTCTTCCTTGATCGTGAACGTCAGGTTGGCCAGCGGATCCAGAACCGGCGCGATCGTCTCGAAGCTCATATTGAACTCGCCGTCGGAAAGCGGCACCGTCGGCATCAGGCCCGACTTGTTCATGCCGGGGCGCTGCGCGGCTTCGGCTTCCAGCCAGGCCTTGACTGCGTCCGCCTGCACCGGAGAAAGCGGCGGCCCCGCGTGCTGGCCTTTCTGCAAAAGCAGGCTCTGGATCGCCGGGTCCGTCAGGAACGAGCCGCCTTTGTACGCGGTGATCGCGACGTATTCCTTGCCCGCGGTCAGAAACGGCATCAGCGTGCCCTGGGTGATCGAGTGGCAGACGCCGCAGTCCTTGATCAGCTCTTTTTTGACCAATCGGTCAAACAGCGTCTGCGGATGGATGTCGCCATCCAGATCGTCGCTCTCGGGCGCCAGGCCCGGCGTGCAGCCGGACAGGGTCGCGCCCGCGCCCCACAGCAACAGGCCCGCCGCCAGCCCGGTCGCCGCACGCCGCAACCCACGGCGAGCGCTACACCGGGCTACGTGTGATGTGTTGGTGCTCACGAATCGCATCGAACACCCTCCTTCAGCTGGGCGATACAAGAGCGCAAAAGCGACGAAAAACCAAGCACTTTCGAGGAATTAGCACGCCGTATGCCAGCCTCATCCTGCCGCAATGAAATTGGAAATTTATGTGAATCAAATCACTCAATCGGCGCCCTGTATTTCGACGCAGCGCGTTGCACAGCAGGAACGCAAGCCGACCTGCCGGCAGGACCGCACAGTCCAGCCGGGCTGCCATGGACAAGGCCCGGGCAAGGCGGCGCTGATGGATCGATCCAGCAGCGATCGGCCCATGGGTTGCCGGGCGCAGCCATCACCTCGGGCGCAGCCCTCACCTCGGCTGCACAGC
>JAYRFD010001204.1:0-5427 GCA_041908565.1 Polyangia bacterium
AACAGGACGTGACCGGCAGGGTAGTCCACCTTTTCGGCCAGACGCGCGACTTCGGCAAGCTGAGGGTTGCTCAGGCTCTCGAAGAGCGAGACGTCCTTGAGAAACAGGATGATGTCGAGCGCCGACATGCGGGTCTATTCCTTGCCTTCGCCGGCGGGGGCGCTGCCTCCGCTGCCGCTTGTTCCCGAGCCGGTGCCACCCTTGTTCCCGCTGGGTGGACCGCTTGGACTGCTGGTCGGTGGGCTGGCGGGCGAGCGGGCCGAAGCCGGGCTGCCTTCGCCAAGCGGGCGGCTGGGCGAGGCGCGCGAGGGGCTGCGGTTCGAGGCCGGCTCGGTCGGCGCCGGGCGCTGCACCCGGGGGAAGTTGGTGCCCGAGTTGGCCAGCGAGACGCGTGGGAAGTTGGATCCCGACAAGGCACCGGCCTCTGGCCGCGCTGGCCGCGGAGCCGCAGCGGGAGCCGCGCCATCGGCCGCCGGGCCATCTTTGCCCCAGACCATGCCGACCAGCGTGTTGATGCGCTTCTGTTCCTTGTTGCGACCGGCGGCCGCCAGGCGATGCACCAGCGACTTCAGGATGGCGCGCCCCAGCTCTGGATAGGCATCGACCAGGCCCAGGAAGTCACGCTCGGCAAAGCGCAGCAGCTGACAGGCTTCCAGCGTCTCGACCCCGCCGGTGCGCCGCGTTCCGGCCAGCACGGCCATTTCGCCGACACACTCGCCGGCTCCCAAGCGCGCGACTTCCATGTTGTTGATCAGCACGCGCAGCTTGCCCTTGCGAACCAGATACAGGTAGTCGGGCGGATCGCCCTGGTTGAAAACCAAGGTTCCGACGGGCAGGTCCAGCTTTTCGGCCAAGCGCGCGATCTCGACCAGCTGACGGTTGGTCAGCGCTTCGAACAGCGGCACGTCCTTTAGGAACTTGATCAGATCCTTGTGCGCATCGACCGGGTCTTCGATCGGCGGGAAGGTGGATGTGATCGGTGGGCAGTCTGGATCGTGGCGCAGCGCTGCAATCACCCATGGATCCAGCGTCATCTTCAGCCACTCGACGGCGTTCTGCGGAGTCTGGCCGTTGTGCACATTCAGTGGTGCGGCAAATAGCTCGGGCCCCCAGGCCGTGGATTCATCCAACAGCTTCAGGCTGCCGATTGAGATCGGTCCAAACTTGAACAGCGTTCGCAAGAGCTCGCGCGCCTGATCTTTGTGGGGCGAGTTGCGCGAGCGCAGCGTCTTAAAGATGTTCATGACCGTGCCCTTGGGCGCCAACAGCGAAAGGGTCAAGGCCACGCGCTGCTGGGCGGCGTCGACTTGGGCCGACAGCTCGCGCCACAGCAGACCCCCGGGACGCAGTCGATCGCGCAGAAGATCGCGGGCCCGCAGCATGTTCAGACCCCAGCGCAGCTCGATCATCAAAAACTCGTTGAGCGCGTCGTGATCGACGGCGTGCTGATCGTCGACCCGCAGCAGCTTGTTCAGCGACTTCAGGGCTTCCAGCTGGGCCGCGCGATCCGAGGACTTCAGGTGTTCAATCAGCGTGGGCTGACCGCTGGCCGAAGGGATCAGGCCCAAGATGCGCAACAGGTGCAGGCGCACGGCGGGCGTCGTCTCTGAGCTGTTGAGCAGCGTGATTACCTGCGGAATGATGGCCTCGCCCGATGCCGACAGAGCACGCACGGCCACCAGGGCCAGGCTCGGCTCGGACAGCGCAGCCCACAGCGGCTTGCGTGCCCGATCATCCGCGAAGGCCGACAGGCAGTTCAGCACCTCGCGGCGGATCACCAGGTCTTCGTCCTGCAGCCGGGCCAGAACCGCGGGCAGGAAGTCGATGATCTTGTGCTCGTGCACCAGGCGCAGCGCGGCGAACGCCTCTTCCGACTGGCGAGAGTCCAGCATGGCACCCAGCGCGTGCTGCGCCGTGCGCTGCAGGTCTGGGTCACTGGCGCGCAGCACGGCGTGGATGACGGCCGAACGCAGCGCCGGATCGGTGGTGCTCAGCCAGCGCTCGGGGTCTTCGCTGACCAGCATGGCGCCGCGGGCTCCGGCCGCATCCAGCAGGGCGACTCGCTCGGCATCCGTGATCGATCGCTCTTCCCAGCGCTGCTTGAGATGGGTGTCGAGTGCGTCGTTGGGCTCTTGCGCCAGCCAGCGCAGCGCGGCGATGCGGACCGGTTCGTAGTGATGGCGCACGCGCGCCTGCATCGCCTTCTGCACCAGGTTCGATCGGTGTGGACGCAGAAGCTCCAGCGCTAGCTCGCGCGAGCGGGGACTGCCCGTGTCGATGGCTTCCAGCAGCACCTTGAGGCGCGGACCGTCGATCATCGGCATCAGGTCTTCGTTGCCATCGTGCGCGGTGGTGGAATCGACGCTGCCTTCTTCCAGCGTCTCGCGCAGCGTGCGGGCGTACAGGGCACCCCAGCGAGTCGACAGCACCGTGACCGCGAACGACAGGAACAGGGCCAGGCCGGTGATCCACTCGTGCTCAAGCGTCGCGGCGAAGCCCCACAAAAGCAGGGCGCCAACCGCCTTGGTCAAGGGCTGCAAGATGCCGCCCAGTACCAGAAGCAGGCTCGGGCGAACGCTGGGGGACAAGGCTGCGACCAGGCAGGACTCGGCGGGGCGGTGCAGGTTGGGGCGCAGCATCTTGTCCAGCAAGAGCGCGCCCATCACGATCCACACCGAGATCTGCGGCGCCAGGTGCGCATACGCCGTCGAGTAGAAGTAGCTGGTCAAGCACAGGAACAGCGCGGCGGGCAGGATGGCCAAGCCCAGGCCGACACCGAAGTGCTCCAGAACGGGCGTGGTCACCAGCACCTGCGTGGCGATGCCGCCGACGTTGGACACGGCCAGAAGCACGCACATGACCAGGGTGATGGTCTGGGGTTCCCAGGCCGTCTGCTGCAGAGAGACGCGCGACTCGTACTGCAACAGCAGGCCGGTCCAGATGATCCCGGCGGAGCCCAAGGTCATCCAGCGCACCAACGGAATCGAAAACAGGTGCTTCAGGTTGCTCTGCTGGCTGGTGTTGCTCTGCCGGCGCTTGGCCGGCGTGCGCGCGGCATAGTCGGTGCGGACCAAGAAGCCCGCCGCCAGCCAGAACAGGCCCGAGGCCCACATGAGAAACTGCGGCTTGACGTGCAGGTTGCGCAGCAGCACCGGGATGATGGTGCCGGCCAGCAGGCCACCGACGCCGGCCCACGTTCCTAAGCGCGGCAGCAGCCAGCGAATCTGCGCGGCTTCCAGGGGCGCTTGAAAGTACGTCCAGGTCGCGGCGACGCCCAGCGTGGTGGCGACCTCGGTAAACAGGAACAGGGCCAGCGTCGACGAGCTACTGGGAACGATGTTCCAGCCCGCTGCGACGACGGTCAGGCCCCCCAAGCAGAACAGGATGATGCGCAGGGCTCCGGCGGCTGGCAGCTTGCGCAGCAGACGGTTCAGCCCCAGCGTGGTCAGCGCCGTCAGCAAGCTGCCGACGAGCATGGCCGGCGGAATGTGCTGCTTTCTGTGATAGGTCAGAAACAGCGCGTCCTGATACGAACTCGACAGAACGACGTTCAAGATCACGACGGCCGCCAGCCACCGCAAGCGGCGCTCTGCTTCTTTCAATCCGACGGCGGGCGTCTGTTCTGCGCTCATACCCACCGCACGCAGCTAGGATTGAAGGGTCGCGGTCGTCGGGCGAAGGAGGCACCGCTAGAGGAGGCAGCAAGCTCGATCAGCAGCAGCCCTGTTCCTTGCGATGGCGATCCATAGCTAACCGCCCGAAGCAACGTGATCATTCGATACCGGGACGATTGTATCGTCTCGGTAGGCCAAAAGAAAGCGTGCTGTGCCTCGCAAACCCTGGCTAATTTGAGCCTTCTTGGGGCGGCTTTGCGGGACGCTTTGGACCCTGACGGGAACTTCGGTTTTTCCGGGCGCTGCGTGGGGGAGGACGTGCGACAAGGTGGAACCGCACGTCGGACGGGACGGGGGCCACGTGCCTGCGCGGTCGCGGTGGCTGGCGTTGGCGCTGCCGTGGCGTGGGGAGGGGCGCGGGCCGGATTCCGTCATTTCGCACCGGGACAGCGCGGTGCGAAACGGACACAACAATAAATCAGTGGCTGCTGGAAGAGGGCGCTACTTTACTGAATAGCATCAGCATGATGTCGGTCTTGTCCTTGACGCCGTAGGGCAGCCGCTCGATTTCCCGCCAGCCGAGCTGACGCAAGCATTTAGCGAGCTCATCTGGATCATAGCGGCGGTGTCGGCCAATGGAAAAGTGGCGGACGCTGCCGCTGCGCGTCCGGACGTGGGCCATGATTTCGATGGCGTAGCTGCCGCGGATCGGGCAGGCGGTGTCCAGCTGATGCGTGCAGTGGACGTCCAAAAGGTCCGGGACATAGCGGCGAATGGGGCCGCAGAGCCATTCCTCGACCGACGGGCGGAAGCCGCTGCGCATGGCGGGATCTTTGGCTTCGATCTCTTCGGGCTGATCCGGCGACCCGTACGCCACGCAGACGTCGACGACCAGGCAGTCCCCCGGCGCATAGCCGGCCAGGTTGTGACGGACAAAGCGCACTTCGTTGTCCAGGTTGGCGATCGTGTGGCCCAGCATCAGCAGCACGCGTCGACGGTGCGCAAGCTCTGGCTTGTAGTGAAGCTGGGTGTAGCGCGGCAGGTGATGGAAGTTGCCGTGAATGGCGTAGCTGGACACGTTGCCCAGGCGGCCCAGCACCTCCGTCGCGTGGCGGTAACCCGTCGTCAAAAGCGAGTGGCTGATGTCGACAAGAAACATGCGATGACTGGTCTGCGGTCGTCCGCTGGCCAGCGCCTGCATGAAGCGCGTCTCTTGGCGGGCGTCGCCAGATCCCAGGCAGATCAGGTCGATGCCTTGGCGGCCGATGCTCTCGCCCAACGCCTCGGCAGCGCGTTCCAGCGGGACCAGGCGTCGGTAGTCGCGTTCGTAGTTTTCGTCCGTCGACAGCGCATACCAGTTGGCCGCGCTCATGCTGTCGATATAGGCATAGGTCTGCTCGATGTAGCCGCCTTCGCCATTGAGCTGAGCCACCAGCTCCAAGAACATGCGCATCGGCTCATAAGTCGGCGACAGATACGAAGTCGGCGCGGCGTTGCCGTCGAGCATCGTGCCCGTCTGCAGCGGCAAGTCGCTGGGCAGAAGCTTCAGCTCTTTGACCGCCAAAAGGCGCATCAGCGTCGCGCGCGTCGGGGCTGCCGTTCCGGCCTCGACCCCTTTGATGGTTCCCGTCGACAGGCCGGCCAGCTCGGCCAGGCGTTCTTGCGTCAGGTTGGCGGCGGCGCGGCGCTGGCGAATCAGCTTGGCCAGCTCTCGCTGCTTTTCGGCCGAGACCCGCATCGGGGTCACCAAGGCCGGCTGGTCCGAGGCCTGCAAAAGAAAGTCGAGGACCTCTTGCTGGCGTCGCAGGATCCG
>JAYRFD010001205.1:0-2347 GCA_041908565.1 Polyangia bacterium
AAGCCCGACTGCCCCGTCTGCGTGATCGCCTCTTGCACCTTGTCGACCAAGTTCTGCGCGGTCGCTGTGTCGTAGTCCCCGACGTAGCTCAAGTGAATGTCACAGAAGCTGCACTTCTTCCAGTAGCAGCCGTGGGTCATGGTCAGCTTGTTCCACCAGCCGTCGGACCGGACGCGCTGGTTGATGTTGTTGGTCTCAAGCGACGAAAAGTAATCGGCGATGCGTAGGTCGGTGTAATCGGGGGCTCCGGCCTCGCTGTGACGGGCGTCGCCTTCGGGGTCGCCATCGTCGAAGCACATGGCGTCGTCTTGGCGATGCCAGGTGCGCTTTAAGCGGCGGATGCTGCGTGTGCCTTGGATGTGCTCGACCAGATCCAGGATGGGCTTTTCGCCATCGTCCAGCGTGATGAAGTCGACGTAGTCGAATACCCGCGCGTCCTTCTGTTCGCGCATGCTGGTGTTGAAGAAGCCGCCGCCCATCGCCACCTTGCAGGCCGGCGATAGCTGCTTGCTGCGGCGACCGATGCGGAACGCGTAGTACAGGTTGCGCGCGAAGGGGACGGTCGCACCCACCAGATCGGGCTTGGCGATGGCGACGTGGGCGTCGAAACACTCAAGCAGCATCTCGTCGATGACGTTGGGCTTGCGCTCAAGCTCGGCCTGCATGCGCTCGAAGGTTGTGCAGCGATGCACAAAGTCGTCGTAGTAGCGGTCGACGAGGGTGATCTGAAAGTAGGGGAAGATCAGCTCGCGAATTAGCTCGGCAATGTCGTACAGAAACAGCGTGCCGACGAACTTGGCGCGATCATGGACGGCGATCGTGTTGCCCGTGCCGTCGTACATGTCGAAGCCCTTGTTCAGATCGAAGTGCTTGCCGCGCGGCAGAAACGACGGGTGGCACATGCGGTAGGCGAAGCTGTTGCTGCGCCCCTGCAGAAAGCGAATGACGTCGTCGACTAGCGAGACATAGCGAGCCTGCATCGATAGAAGGCGCCGACTGTGGTCGCTCACCGGCTCGCTGGCTGGGCGCAGCAGCACCGCGTCTTCGGCGGCCGCAAACACGCGCTTGAGCCCGTCGCGGCTGAAGATCTTTAGCATCAGCTCGAGGTTCAAGTCGGCCTGGCGCACGCGATAGCCGCGTCGCTTCAGGAATCGCGTCAGATACGCGGCCGCCGGATAGGCATAGTTGGGGGAACAAAACGGCGGGACCACCAGCAGCGTCGACACTTCGCGCGTTGGAGCGGCGTCGGCGTCGCGCCCTGGACCCTTCAGCAAGCGATCGGCGCGAATTACCTGGCCATCCGCTGAACTGGCCGCGCCACTTCCGCAGGCCGGCTCGGCCTCGCGCACATCCTTTTCTGCAGACGGAACCTGCGACTGCATCCGGACCATCCCCCCTTTCCGAATATTGTCGCATGGCATGCGGCGCGGTTGTGTCGGCGCGTGCCCTCCGGTCCTCGACGCCAAGGCCATCGCGATGTAGGTGTGACCCGCCTCGTTCGCTTGCCCGACCGTCCTGCCTGCTGTGGGGGATCCCGCCTATCACGGGGCAGCCAGCCTGCAGGGGACATCAACCGGAGCTGGGGGGGGATGACGGCTCTGGATGCCGCGCGTGGGAATGGTCTGGCTGCTCCCGCCCCGGGCAACGAGGGAGCGGCCAGGAACCCGGCGGGGTGCAGCGTCAGGGATTGGCGGCGGGACGGCGGCGACCAAAGACGGTGTGATCGGCGGTGGCTGAAAAGTACGCAAAAGCGGCGGCGGCAATGTCGGCCAGGGCCTGCTCGGCGGAGGGGCCCTCCTTGACATAGGCGGCAATCGCGCTGACCACGAAGGGGCGCCCGGGCACAAGCACGATGCCGGCCTCAGCGCGCAGACCGTCCACGCTGCCCGGCTTGCTGGCCAGGGGCTGTTCGTCGGGCAGACCGCGCGCAAAGTAGCTGTCCTTGGGCTGCGCCAAGATGTGCAGAAGATCGCGGCGCGTGGCGTCCGACAGCAGCTGCGGTCCATGTAGCTTGGTCAGCAGGGTCGCGAGTTCCTGGGTGGTGGATGTGTTTTCGTGCCCGGCGCGCACGGCTTCTCCGTCGAGCATTCGGCGGCGCAGGCGCGTCTGGGCCAGGCCAAGCCGAGAACACAGCGCGTTGACGGCTGGCATCCCCAGGCGGTCGATCAGCGCGTTGGTCGCCGTGTTGTCGCTGGTCGTGATCATGAACGCGGCAAGCTCTCGCAGGCTGTACGAACGCAGCGACGTGGTCGCGTCGCGGGGACCGGCCAGGGCAGACAGGATCGGGCTGCCAGGAATGACATCGCGGGGCTGCAGCGTCAGCGGATCTGACAGGCGCAGCATGCCC
>JAYRFD010001206.1:0-2622 GCA_041908565.1 Polyangia bacterium
CTCCGGTCTTGGTGCCGTTTCCGCCGAACACACCCATGGCAGACTGAAATCCGCCGCCGCCGCCGCCGCTGATGCCAAGGGTGACTTGGCCTCCGTTCCCGCCATTGCCGCCCATGCCGCCGCCGCCGCCGCCGCCGTAGCCGGGGATAACTGTATCGTCGATGAATCGAGTGCTGCCGCCATTGCCCCCTTGCGCCAAGTTGCCAAGCAGCGTGACGCGATCCAGCACGACGGAGCCCATGCTCAAGATCGCGCCACCGAAGCCAGCGCCGCCGCCGCCGCCACCGCCTTTGCTGCCGTCGCCACCGTTGCCGCCCTGGGCGACACCGTTGGCTAGCTCGACGTTGATTAGCACCAGCTTGGGGGAATTGCTAAACGCCGAATCGACGATGGCGTTGACGGTGAAGAAGCGAAACGGGCCGGGACTTGGAGCCCCGACGGCGGCATCGCTGCGCTGCCGGACGATGCGAGCGCCTTTTTCTCCCTGTCCTTCGATGTAGACGGTCTTTTGAATCAGGTCGAAGGCGGTTGGGCCGCCCCAATAAAACGGCGCCTCGCTGACGCTATACGTGCAGCCTTCGCCCAGGCGCAGCAGCGTCGGTGTGGTGGCCTGGCGAGTGTTGGTGATCTCTGCCGATAGCCGCGCTGTGTCGCCGCAGGGAATGTCGACGGATCGGACGCAGGTACCACCGTAGCCTTCGCGAGCTTGGCCAGCCGGGCAGGGCTCGGACTGGCTGGGCGGCACGTAATTTTCGTTGGTTGATAGCTGCCAGCACGACGCCAACAGCATGCTTGAGCTAAGCCAAGATAAGGTCCAACGCATGCTTTACCTTCCTTGCTGCAGGTAATCAGCGCTTCGATGATTCAGACGGAACGCTGGGTGTGTCGCCTGCAGCGCGCGACGCACTCTTCGGCTTGCCCGGGGGCAGCGCCATCAGCAGCACTCCCGTCCCGGTCAGCGCGATTCCAAGCCCCAGCAAGACGCCTCCCGCGGTTCCGGTCTTGTAGATCTGCGAACACTGCGTCGTATCGACGATGCTTAGGTCTTCGCAGCGTCCGTTGATCGCCAGGCCGCTGATGCCATATCCCAGCAGAAGTGCGCCACCGGCCAGGCTGGCTCCGCCAAGCAGAAGTCGCAGCGTCGATCGCTTGCCTGGCGGTGGGCGAGTGGGTTCGGCGACATGCTGCAGCGCCGCCGGGGCGGGCTCGGGCTCGGGCTGTAGGGCGATGGTCAGGCGCCTGGTTTGTCCGTCGATAAGCGTCACTTGGCGGCGATCTTCCAGTTAGCCGGGCTGCTTGATACGCAGGTGCCTTGGGCCGGCGAACAGGCCGCCTTCGAAGGGCGTCGCCCCAAGTGGATCGTCGTCCAAGGTAAGCTGTGCGCCGCTTGGCTCGGTCTGCAGCTCCAGACGAGATCGCGGCCGCTTGCGGGCTTGGTCATACAGGGTCGAGAAGAGCTCGACAACCTGCGCCCCCGTCGCATCTGCCGTGCAGCCGCGGCAGGTTCGTTCGCCGCTCGCCGCTGGCTCGCCCAGCTGCCCGTCGACAAGCTGCATGACGACCGTCTGCGTGTTTCCTGACTTGCGGAACGATGGATACAGCAGGTAATCGGCTTCACTTGCCTGGGCCAGCGCGATGGTGCAGCGACGCTGGCTGTCGCAGGGGCCGGGCCGGGGTTCACCGAACAGCGCGAAGGCAAGATCGGCGGCCAAGGGGGCGACGCGTTCCTTGGCCATCGCGTCTTCCAAGATGCGCAGCAGAGCGGCTTGACCACTGCCATCGTCGACGGTCTGCGGCAAGACGACGATGCTGGGCAGGATGCTCAGCAGGCTGGTGTGGCTGGACAGGTCGCAGCGTAGCTCGGCCAGGCGACCCAGCGGCACACGGACGCTGTCTTCGATGCGGCGGTCGCCGCGCACAAGCTCGACCTTGTGGGGGCTTGGCGATACCAGAAGCGGCCGAGACAGCGGCAGTCGTCCCAGCAGCTGACCGTCGACGAACACCAGGGCTTCGCGATCACCCAGGATGTTTAGCTGCGCGCTTTCGGGGATGGGCTTTTGCAGGATGTCGGCGGCATCGCGCTGCTCGGCAGAATCGGCGGATGCATCCAGCGTCGGATCCGCCAGATATCGCCGCATCAGATCGTGCGCGGCCAGCGGACGATTCTGCGCCAGCGCGACGCGTCCCAGCACGTACAGCGCATCGGGCGAGGGGTCTTTGCGAAACGACGAAGCCGCCAGGCGCTCCGCCGATGCCAGATCGCCGGTCGAAAGCGCTTGTCGCGCGCCGCGCAGAGCTTGATCGGCCGGATGTCCGTCGTCGTGCGCAGCCTTGGTCGGTCCGGACTTGCGTGGACTGGCCCGCGCATCACCGATGGCCACGGATACCAGCGTCCACAGGACCAGCCAGCGACACAGCCCGCCCTGCGTCGGCGAACGGGGATGTCGCTGGCGTCGGCAAACTGGCCAGCCTGCCTTCTGCCCCGTACGCGCCTGCACACGAAACAAGGTTGGGGCGGGCGCCGACATCAAGCTTCCTGCTCTTGCCTAGTCGTTGTCCGGGAGTGCGGTCGGGATCTCTTCGTCGCGCAGGTTGCCCGAGCCGTTCGGCCCGGTCTTCTTC
>JAYRFD010001207.1:0-3302 GCA_041908565.1 Polyangia bacterium
AACTTATGATCCATTCCATTACAAACTGCGGGGCAGCCACTGCTGCCTCGTGCAACCCGCGGAGGACTCAATGGGGATTCTTGATTACGTCAAAAGCAGCGTTCGCGAGCTAGCTATTGCTCGCCCCGACGCCAACAAGGGCGCTATCGTCTACAAGCACCCGGATCCAACGATCCCCACCAAGGCGCAGCTGACCGTCGGTACCGATGAAGAGGCACTGTTTTTCAAAGACGGTGCCTTCGTCGGCAAGATCGGTCCCGGTCGGCACACGCTAGAGACCTCGAACTGGCCGTTCCTTAGCAACCTGATTGACCGCTTCACCGGCGGCAATGTCTTCAAAGCCGAGGTCTGGTTCATCACCACGCGCGAAGTCGCCGGCTTCAAGTTCGGCGGCCGCATCGGCGATGTCGAAGATCCCAAGAGCGGGCTCGCCATCGGCACCATGGTGCATGGCGACTACTCGATCCAGGTCACCGATTCCACGCAGGTCATTCAGTTCTTCGGCCAGCGTTCGTGGGCGGGCGAAGAGGAGTTCACGGGCTGGTTCCGTTCGCAGCTGCTTAAGACCATCCGCGATCGCATCGCGCAGATGCTGGTCGTCAAGAAGCTGCCGCTTCTGGATGTCACCAGCGGCGCGCTGACCGAAGAGATCGAGTCCGAAGTGATTGAGGCGGTGAACGCCACGCACCTCAAGAACTACGGCATGCGCATCGCGCGCTTGGGCAACTTTGTCGTCTCGATTAAGGAAGAGGACGAGGCGACGCTCAAGAACTTGTACAAGGATCAGGCGCAGCTGCGGATGGCCGGGAACAACGCAGGCAATCTGGCAGCCTTTCAGCAGCTTGCGGCAGGCAAGGCCATGATGTCGGCCGGCGAAGGCATGGCGCGAGGCGGCGGCGGCGGCGACAACCCGATGGTGACGGGCGCCGGTCTGGGCATGGGCATGGCGATGGCCAACATGTTCAGCCAGATGAACAACCCGCATATGCATGCTCAGCAGCCTGCGGCTCCGGCTCAGCCTGCGGCGGCTCCGGCTGCTGCTGCGGCCCCGACGCTGGACGAGCGCCTGAAGAAGCTCAAGGGCCTCAAGGATGCCGGCCTGCTGGATGACGCCGAGTATCAGGCCAAGCGCGCCGAGATCCTCAAGGATCTGTAGGCCCACCTGACCGCAGGGCAGCACGCCCTGCAGCGTGTTGCCGCCCTCGTTCTTCCTTCCTGCCGCTTCTGATCTTCCTCTGATCTTCCTTTGATTTTCCTTCCTTCGCTTGACCCCCAGCGTGGGCCGAGTCAGGGCAACGGCTGACCATTTCTTGCGCATCGATCGTGACGATCGGGTCCGCTGCAGGCCCGCTGCGTGCGCCGGAGCACTCGCTTGCTCTCGCTGAATCGATGCCGATATCATCGGGGCGCATGACGACGATCGGCCTACGGATCCTAAACGCGCTGCAGTGGACGGCGTTTGCGCTGTGGTCGTTCTTTTGGATGAGCGCCGCGATCGTGTACGGCCTGATCGTTCGTCACGATCCGCACACGCCGCTGTCGTGGGCTCGACGCTATTGGGGGGCCGGGCTGGTGCACTTGGCCCGCGCGACGCTGGTCAAGCACCCCGGCTTCGAGCCGGAAGCAGGCAAGCCTTACTTCTTTGCGATGAACCACCAGAGCCTGTTCGACATCGTCGCGGCGTTCGTCTGCATCCCCGTGAACCTGCGCTTCGTCGCGAAAAAAAGCCTGCGCTTGATCCCGTTTTTGGGCTGGTACATGACGGTGACTCGCATGGTCTTCATTGACCGCCAGAACCGCGAAGAAGCCAAGCGCAGCCTCGAAGAAGCCTGTGAAAAGATCAAGACCGGCATCAGCATTCTGACCTTTCCCGAAGGCACGCGATCGCGCGATGGATCGATCCTGCCGCTGAAAAAAGGCCTGTTCATCATGGCCATCCAAGCCGGAGTGCCCATTGTGCCGGTGGCCATCGAGGGCGCGCAGAACCTGCTGCAGCGCGACACGCTGCGCATCCAGCCCTGCCGCATCGATCTGGTGATTGGCCAGCCAATTCCGACGGCAGGACTGACCTTGGATGATCGGGATGCGCTGATGGTGCGCGTGCGGGATGCGATGATTCAGTTGCATCGTTCGATCGGCGGTCGCGGGGGCGAACCGCTTGGCGATCTCATCGCGGCGGGCAGCGCCTCGTCCCAGCCGGACTTGGAGCTTGGGCAAGCGGACAAGCAAGGTCCCGCATCGACGGCTTCTGCGCTGGATGTCTAGCCGTTCGACTGGGCGGCTGGCGTAGCGAAAGACGTTGACGGTTCCGACGGGGCTGCGGTACGCATGGCCGCCATACGGCTGCCATGACTTCGCTTCCCCACATCGCGTTTACCGGCCAGCCGGCGTATGACACGACGCTGACGGTGGCCTTTGCCTATGTGGCGGTGGTCAGCTTGGCCGCGTGGTTCATTCCGTCGCCGTATGGTCGCTTTGCCTCGCAGAAGTTTGGCATCAGCCTGGATCCGCGTCTGGGCTGGTTTCTGATGGAGCTTCCCGCGACGCTGAGCTTCCTGTACTTCTTCCTGCAGGGCGCGCGTCGCAGCGAGCCGGTGCCGCTTTTGTTGGCGGGCATGTGGCTGATTCACTACAGCAATCGCGGCTTCTTGTTTCCGCTGCTGATGCGCGTGCCACGCGGACAGAGCGCCAGCTTCAGCATGATGGTCGTCGCCTTCGGCTGGCTGGCCACATCGCTGCACGGCTATTTACACGCGAGCTTTTTTTCCGGGGCCGGCCTGGGCGCGCACTACACCGCGGACTGGCTGCGCGACCCGCGCTTTCTGTGCGGTGCTGCGATCTATTACAGCGCGCTGTTCGGCAACATCCACAGCGACGCTATCCTGCGCCGCCTGCGAACCAAGGAAGAGATCGTCAGCGGAGCCCGCGTCTATCGCATTCCGCAAGGCGGGCTGTTTCGCTTCGTCACCAATCCAAGCTACTTCACCGAGCTTGTCGCCTGGGCCGGCTGGGCCTTGGCCACGTGGTCGCTGGCCGGCGTGTACATCTTTTTGCTGAGCGCGGCCAACCTGATTCCTCGCGCTGTGTCGACGCATCGCTGGTATCGCGAGCGCTTTTCGGACTATCCACCGGAACGCCGCGTGCTGATTCCTTTCGTGTACTAGCGGTCCGGAAAGTGGCTGCATCCAGAAGAACACCCATGACGCATCCACCGATTGGTCCGTCGCGATCGAGCGCTGATCAGGCCGTTTCAGAATCGCTTGAAGCCTCGATCGAAGCCTTGATCGAAGCCTTGGTCGAAG
>JAYRFD010001208.1:0-4352 GCA_041908565.1 Polyangia bacterium
CAGCCGCTTCATCCCATCTGTTAGGGGTTTGCGTCGGCGCGGTCCGCGGTCGACTGTGTCTCTGAACCGGTCGGCAGATCGGCGAAGCGACGAACGGCCGCGACGCGACGACCGCTGGGATACAGGCGGATATACTCGCGAGCCCGCTCGCGCGCGCGCGTCAGATCCCCGGCCCGCGACCACGCCTCGACTTCTCGCGCGAGTGCGTCATGGGCCAGCGGACCTTCGGCTTCCAGCGCCTGCGTGCGACGGAAGCTTTGAGCGGCTTCGCGGGGCTGCCCCAGATCATCCAGAAGCAGACGCCCCAATGTGAAGGCGGCCAGCGACGCACGCGGATCGTCCCCATGCTGATCGATCAGGCGCCGCAGCGGCGACACGGCCGACGCGGGGTGGTGGCTTAAGCGGGCCACATCGGCCAGCAAAAGCAGATCCGCGGCATCGGGATTCGACGGCAAAAGCGGCGACAGGACCACACCCGTCGCCTCATCCCCTGTCACGTTGGCGCGCGACGCGGTCGATCGGTGCGCCGCAACGAAGGCCTGCTGGTAGGCCTGATCGAACTGACCAGATCGCGCTAGCTGCTTCCAGCTTGCAGAAGCGGAGCCGCCGGTCATCGCGCGCGCTCCTGCGAGCGGATCGCCCCCCGCATGCAGCTTGGTCGCTGACTGCGGATCGCCAAGAGTCGGGGCCACCGACGGGGCATCCGACGGGACCACCGACGGAGAAGTAGCGGGAGATCCGCTGTGGGTGGTGAATTCGATGGCTTTCTCGGCGACCTGAAACTCGACGCGCTCACCGGCCACCAGCACGGCTTGCTGGCCAGCCCAGAACACGCGCACGCGGCCTTCGTTGACGGCCACGGCCACTCGCAGCGATCGCGGTCCACCTTGCGGAGCGGGCTGGGTATCGACGGAAAAATGCGACCCGGTCGACTCGACCGTGACCCCGCCGGCCGCCACGCGAAACAAGCGCGCTGGCGCTGCGACCACTGAAAACTCTGCGCCGCCCTGCAGCAGCTCAACCGTCACGCGCGAGGTTCCTTCTTCGCGCACGGCCACCGCGCTGTTGCCGCGTGGCTGCGCCGAAGATCCATCGACCAAGCGGAGCGAAGACGGCCGCGCAGCAGCCGGGGCCGACGCAGCAGAGCCTGGCGCCGCTGCCGGAACAGAAGGCGGCGTCGCCGCCGGACCGGTTGCCAGCACATCGGATCGCCCGCGCATCAAGGAACCGACCCGCGGCAGCCCCAGCGCGCACAAAAACAGCACCGCCAGGCCCCCTGTGCGCAGCAGCTTGCGTCGACGAACCTGGGTCTGGTGCCGCTGAACGATACCGGCGCGGATGCGCTCGGCCCGCTCGGGCGACCAGGGCACTGCCAGCAGCTGGGCGCCTGCGCTCACGCGCGCGGCCAGCTCGGATTGGAAGTCCACATGCCGACTAGGCATCGTCTAACGTCCTTGCAAGAAAGGTTTGTGCGGCAGAGATGCGCCGCTTGACGGTGGCCAGACTGCAGCCGCACAGCGTGGCGACCGACTCGACCTGCTCGCCTTCGATGTAGCGCAGCGTCCACGCCAAGCGCTCGTTTATGGGAAGCTCATCCAGCAGTCGATAGATGCGCACCAGCAGCACGCGCTCTTCTGGATTACAGCCCGGTGACGTCAGCGGATAGGTGCCACTTGCCGCGCAGACATCCGGCCCATCGCCCAGACCCAAGTATGCCCACCAGCGACGACGGCCGCGCTGTTTCAGCACGCGATACGCCTTGCGTACCGTGACCGTCTTCAGCCAGCCGCGAACGGCCAGCGGATTGCGCAGCTTGTCGATATCGGCCATCGCGGCCAGGAACACCTCTTGAACAACATCGTCGACCTCGTCATCGCGCCCAAGGACCCGCAGCGCCACCTGCGCGACGTACGGTCCATACAGGCGAAACAGCTGTTCCCAGGTTGGCGCAGCACCCAGGGCCTGACTGCCGCCCAGCGCATCTGTTGCATTCGTCGCACGTGTCGAATCAAGCGCGACCGACGACGGTGCAGCTGGCAAGCAGGGAACTTCGTGCACGGCAGCGCCGGCCAGTGCCCCATTCCGC
The DNA here is from genome assembly GCA_041908565.1 of Polyangia bacterium. Classification (GTDB taxonomy): domain Bacteria; phylum Myxococcota_A; class Polyangia; order Palsa-1104; family JAEUJZ01; genus JAEUJZ01. Next base: position 2,087 of record JAYRFD010001208.1, read on the forward strand.
AGAGCGCTCGCCGTCGGCAGAGTCCCGCTGAATGCACCCGATGCAGGCGGCGGGTCCGTCGGACGTTCCGCCGAATCGGCAGCCTGTACCAAGCGCAGGTGGGAAGCAGAGGTGGCCATTGCTATTCCCTAAGTGCGGTCGAGCACAAAAAACAGCTCATCAATCCGGTCGTTCGTGCCTGGTGCGTCGGTCCGCGGGTCCTTTGCCACCGCCGCCGCCCGTCCCCGCTAGCCAGCCCGCGCGCCCAGCGAATCGACCAGCAGCGTGACCGATTCAATGTGCGGAGTTCCAGGGTGCATGTCATACGGCGTGCTGTGCAGCCATGTATAGCCGGCGCGGGTCAGGGCCAAGACATCACGGGCCAGGCTCTCGGGAGAGCAGCTGACATAGACAATGCTCTGCGGACGCAGCGTCAACAGGGCCGACAGCACTGCCTGCGTGCACCCTCGTCGCGGCGGATTCAGCAGCACCGCCGCGCAGCCCGCTGCCCATGCGACCAGATCTGGATCGACCAGCAGCGCCTCGGCAGAGCCACGATAGAACTGCGCGCGATCCGACAGCCCCAGCCCGGTCGCACTGGCCTTCGCATCGGCGACCGCGCTGGCACTCCATTCCAATCCCCGCAGATGGATGCGCGGGATCTGCGCCGCCAGCGTCAGCCCCAGACCGCCCACACCGCAGTAGACATCCAGCACACGCAGCGCGTCATCGGCCCCCTTTGCATCGCGGATCGGACGCGGAATCTGGCCGGCAATCTGGCCCCCAACTTGTCCATCTATCTGGGCACGAACATCGGCATAGATGCGGGCCGCCACCGCGCGATGTACTTGAAAAAAGGAACGAGCCGAGATCCGCAGCGCGATGCCCCCCACCTCTTCCCACAGGTGCGGCTCGCCATGCAGACAGCGGTCTTCGGACTGGGCCCCCAGACCTTGTTCATCGTCGGCCAGAAGCGCATTTCCGGGGCTGCGGTTTTGATGCAGGACGATGCTGACCAGCGTCGGATGCTGCGCAGTCAAAGCCAGGGTCAGCTGGGCCAGCGTCGCCGCGGGTGGAGGCTCGGCAACCACCAAGCCAAGCTGCTGTTCGCCGCGACCGGATTCTCGCAGCAGGACATAGCGCAGACAGCCTTGCGCTGTCGCTTCGTCATAGACCGCGATTCCCAATTGGTTTAGGGCCTGGGTCAGTGTCTGCCCAATCGCGGTCAGCGCGGGGGCATTCACCTTGCAGCCTTCCATCGCCAAGACGGTGTGGGATCGCGGCACATACGCCCCCAAGTACACGCGACCCCCTACGTCTTTTGGTGATGTTCCTTTTTTCTCGGCCGCAACCAGCTTCACGCGGCTGCGATAGCCCAGCGGAAGCGGTCGCAGCGCATCGGAAGCATCGACCGACGCAGCAGCAACAGAAGCAACATCTGCGGCGCTGTGTGCTGGTGCGGCGGCCGACACGCAGGCATGGACGCTTCCTGAAGATCCAGGAAGGTCGCGCAGAGCCTGGGTCAGCTGTTCCTGTTTCCAGCGAAGCTGCGCCTCATACCCCAGGTGTTGCAGGGAACAGCCACCACACAGTCCGTACCCTGCACAGGGCGGAACGGTCCTCTCTGGCGAATCGGACAGCCGTCGATTGACGGTCCCCCAGGCATCGACCGTATGCGCGCTTTCGTGCTGCACCTGAACATCCGCGCGCTCTCCGGGAAGAAGTCCAGACACGTGAACCAGGCGCCCCGCGATCCAGCCAACCCCTGCCCCTTGGCTGTCCAAGCCCTCGGCCAGAAGCGGAACGCTCCTGCCCAGCTTGCCGGGCTTCGCAGGCGATCGAGCGACGCGCGCTGCATGCCCAGCCGAAGGAGTCTGGCTCTCCAGACTCCCATCCTGCGCAGCCGGCAGATGAACCGCAGCCTGACCATCCCCCACACTCTGCACAGGACCCCCGGGGGAGTCTGCCGTTCGGCTGTGTCCTCTGTTCCTTGCTGACATGCGCGCACCATAGCAGGGCCCCGTCGCCGGGTCGATGGCGGCCTTTGACGAGACCCCCATGCCCCTTTTTTCCCGCAGCCGGAATGCCCGATAAAGGGAAGCTCCGGATGCACTCCGTTCCTTCTGATTTCTCGCTTGTTCGCCCAAAGTCCGTTGTGTAGTGTTCAAGCGTATCGTCCAGAAGTTATTTTCCAAGGAAGAGACAAACCCATGGCAACGAAGACCACGAATGCCTCTGAGCTGACGCGCCTGATCAATCAACTTCGCCAGGAACGCCAGCAGCACGA